>CBFIFL010000146.1:0-1012 GCA_965661855.1 Flavobacteriales bacterium | reverse complement strand
TCTACATGGAAAAATGAATTTCTATCCAATGCTTCGTCTGTTTTTGAAAGCAAAAAGGAAAAACAGAATACCGATCAAGATACATCAAAACTATACAAAGTTATTGGTGAGCAAAAGGTCGAGATTGATTTTTTAAAAGAAGTCTTGGGAAAATGAGTGCTACAGAAAAGAGACAAGCGGTAGTTCCTTCTCACCCAAGACTAAGTCTCAGTAAACAGTGTAAGATTCTTGATATACAGAGATCGTCAATGTACTATAAGCCAAAAGGTGAAAGTATTTTAAATCAACAATTGATGAAGTGTATCGATAGATATTTTCTTGAACATCCGTACTATGGTGTTGAAAGAATGACTGATTATTTAAATAAAGACCTTGGCTATCAGGTGAATGAAAAGCGTGTTAGACGGCTTTACAAGGTTATGAATCTAAAGACTATCTATCCAAAACCAAAGACCACTCATAGAGACCCTGCTAAATACATTTATCCTTACTTGCTAAGGAATCTAGATGTAGTTCGTTCCAATCAGGTTTGGCAAACAGACATCACTTACATTCCAATGTTTAGAGGTTTTATGTATATGGCTGCGATTATTGATGTTTACAGCAGAAAGATTTTAGGATGGAGTGTATCCAACACAATGTCTACCAAATGGTGTGTTGAGCTTTTAAATGACACAATAAAGAAACATGGGCTACCAGAAATTCATAATTCTGACCAGGGAGTTCAGTACACAAGTAATGAGTATATCCAGTCTCTAAAGGAGCAAGGAGTACAAATATCAATGGACGGAAGAGGTAGAGCTTTAGATAATGTTTATATCGAGAGATTTTGGAGGTCTTTAAAACAAGAAAAAATATATCTTAATCCTCCTAATGGTGGTTTGGATTTATATCGGATAATTAAGGAGTATGTTCAATTCTATAATACAGAAAGACGACATACTGAAATTGGAAGTATTCCTCCAGATCAAAAGTATCATGCAAAAATGGTTGGCTAAACAATTAAGAATTA
>CBFIFL010000145.1:0-1014 GCA_965661855.1 Flavobacteriales bacterium | reverse complement strand
AGTATCCACTTGAAGACGTACAGCAGATGTCTGGTCACAAATGGCCTAGTTCAACTGAGAAGTATTTGGACGAAGATTCGGAGCAATGGAGAAAGTTGATTAATGAACATCATCCGATGAATGGATGGTAATTAGCGACCCATTTTAGAAGGATTCTGTCTAGTATCAAAGATGTCAGTTACATAAATCGTTTCGTCTTCAAGAAAGTATATGATTTTGTAATTACCCACAACTTCTCTTCTATGTTGCTTGTTAAGTGGAGTTAGAAATTCTTCGAGTTGATTCTTAGCATGAAACTGAAGGAGTCCTTTTATTGCGGAAACAATACTACTTCTAATTTTGGTGGCGGTTTTAACAGATGCTACTTTTTTGTGATAGGAATAAATCTCTTTTAAGTTAGCTTTAGCTAAATCCGATAAAACAATTTTCATCTACTACCAATTATCGAATTCCTTTTCTAAATCTTCGATGCTCGTCACTCTACCAGCTTTGATGTCTTCCTCAGATTGTCTAGCTCTTGCAATTAACTCATCTTGAGTCATTGGTTTTAAGCTAGCTTCGTACCTCTTTACTTTAGCTTTGTTAAGTAAATCTTTCAGCTTCTTCAATAAGCTAACATCTTGAACAGAATCTAGTTCAGACTTAATCCAGTTTATTTCAGCTTGTAAATCCATAATTCAAAGATACGAAAAATCATACAGAATGTTTCTTATTCAATAGGAAATCAAGTCCGTATGCCTTACATTTGAATAGTTCGGAAATGAATAATCGCACCGCACATAACTCTCAGAATTTACAAGGAACTTTTTGGTATAGTGAATCTTATCCAACCTTTTATCGCTATGGGTTTAATGGAATGGAGAAGGATAACGAAGTGAAGGGAGAAGGGAATAGTTATACGACTGAGTTTAGACAGTTAGACGTACGTTTAGGTAAGTGGCTATCAGTAGACCCACTTGCAAGTCAATGTCCAGGGCAAAGCCCTTGTACGAGTATGGATAATAATCCGATTAG
>CBFIFL010000144.1:0-1043 GCA_965661855.1 Flavobacteriales bacterium | reverse complement strand
AAATCTTTATCAGACTTAGTAATTTGTCATGTCCAATTCTGTCAAAGCACTTTTCAATGTCTATCTCCAAAATTTGTTTTAATTCGCCTTTTGAAGAAGATCTCAGTTGAGTGAAGATTTTCTTCTGAATATCGTGTGCCGATCGTCCAGGTCTAAAACCACAGGATCCTCCTGAAGCCGATGCCTCATAGACAGGTTCCAGGCAATATTTGACTAAGCACTGAGCTGCTCTATCCCTAATAGTAGGAATACCTAGTGGTCGTCTTTCTCCATTAGGTTTTGGTATAAAAACTCTTCTAAGCTTTGAATGTTTCCAATTCTTGATTCCTTTGAGATCTTCAGCTAATAGCATTCGATCTTTTGGCATCAGATTTTTAATGTTATCAACACCTGCCGTTCTTTTACCTGTATTCAATTGGGTTACCTGTCTTACAGCTAAATATCTTGCACCTTTTGAAGAGGCTAGCAAGCGCTGTAATCCATACACCTTCTTTTCATCACCTGATAAGGATGCTTTGTAAATTCTACATTGTAGTCGGTAAACACTATCCATGAATTCACTCCACGGTAGTTGTTTCCATTCTTCAACATCCAGTTTTTCTACCTTAGTTACTTTAGTTAACAAGAAGCCTCCAATGTAGTAATTTATTCTGTAATCCGCAAGGCAATTACGCCTTTTCCTACCCACAGGGGCATATAGAATATAACTGTATTCCTACCTTTGAACCATTGTTCGAAGGAGCCTAACTGTGTTTTTCTTCGTTCCATTAATAAATTGATTGTTTCCTTAGGTTCCTTCAATTTGCCTATAACCTACCCAGGATTGCACATAACCACTAGATATTTGTGCGGGTATTAATTATCTTATGCCTGATGTGAACCGGTTGATATTCAGGCATACCTAGCTTAGACACTTTTTCAGAAGGTTCAGATTAACTTAACCATAGAAACTTACCTCGGAGCAGTGTGGCCTTATATCACAGCCTCTGATTCCCCTTTATTCCCCGGCTCCACTTTAGTTTGTTATTACTTCCGTGCGGGTT
>CBFIFL010000143.1:0-1093 GCA_965661855.1 Flavobacteriales bacterium | reverse complement strand
CTGTTTGTAAGTCATGATGAACGACAACAATTGTTTTCCCCTTACTTACCAATTCTTTAAGTAGTGATATTATTTCCTTTTCAGTAGTTATATCCACTCCCGCAAAAGGCTCATCCATTAAATACAGATCAGCATCTTGCGTTAAAGCTCTAGCCAAAAAAGTACGTTGTTGTTGTCCTCCTGAAAGTTGAGAAATTTGTCTGTTAGAGAAATCATGCATCCTAACCTTTTTCAAAGATTCAAATGCTTTATCTCTATCGTTGTTGTTAATTCTAGCAAAAACTCCTTTGTGCGGATACCTTCCCATCACAGCTATATCCAAAACCGAAGCTGGAAAATCCCAGTCAACAGATTCTCTTTGTGGGACGTAAGCTATTCTTTTTTTACATGATTCAATCTTCTCTCCCCATGTTTTTACAAAACCTGAATTTGGCTCAACCAGACCCATTATCGTTTTTAACAAAGTAGATTTCCCTGCACCATTCGGACCAATAATCCCAATTAATTGTCCGGAAGGAAGTTCAAAATCAATATCCCACAGCACTGGTTTCTTATCGTAAGAAACAGTTAAGTCATGTACTTCAACAATTGGCTTACCCATTACTTTAAGTTTTCAGATATTGTTTGCGCATTATGAATCAACATTCCGATATACGTTCCTCCTGGTTTCCCTGGCTCTCCCATAGCATCAGAAAATAGATTCCCTCCAATTTTCACTTGGTGCCCATTCTCCTCGCAAGTTTCAATCACCTTTCTTATAGAACGATTAGAAACCATCGTTTCAGCAAAAATAGATTTGATGTCATTTGACTTTAAGAAATCACTTAAGTCTATAACATCTTTAATTCCAACTTCAGACAAAGTAGATAATCCTAAAAGCGATTTCACCTTTAAACCATAAGCTCTTCCAAAATATCCAAATGCATCATGAGCAGTAACCAAGTATCTGCTTTTAAAAGGAATCTGATAGATATAATCTTTTACCAAGCTATCCGTTTCTACTAACTCTAAAAGATATCTATCCTTATTTTCCTTGATCAAATCACTGTGCTCAGGAAACTCCTTAGTTAATTGAGTAGCAACATATTTTGTA
>CBFIFL010000142.1:0-1115 GCA_965661855.1 Flavobacteriales bacterium | reverse complement strand
CTTTTGTGGGAGAAGTATCCGATTTATCGAATGATATAGCTAGTCTAAATTCATGGTTTTGAAAGTGTATATCTTTTAGTTGTTGTTAATTATGTTTTTGATAGATAAAACTAGTTGAGCCGGTTAGGAGTTTTATTCGGCTCATTATATAGGTTATATTGATCTGAATATTTTGTATATTCGGCTCATGACTTATAATTGGCAGTTACCTGATTGGAAAGAGTTTTCTTATAATAAAGAGGCTCTTGAAGAAGAGTTAATCTTTTTTTCTGAAAAAATAGGATTGTCTAAGGGATTATATCAAGCTTTGTCAAATAAGGCTGGACAAGATGTGTTTCTTGAGGTAATAAGTTCAGAAGTAATTAGTACATCGGCAATTGAAGGCGAAATGTTCAGTAGGGAAGATGTTATGTCATCAATAGAGAATAATCTAGGCATCTCAGTTAAGCAGTCCAGAAACCTTAAAGTCGAAGGGATTGTCAATTTAATTCAAACAGTAAGAAAAGATTTTAATACAGAATTGTCTATTCAGTATTTATTTGACTGGCACAAGCTAATATTTCCGGTAAGAACTTCCATAAATGTAGGTTCCTGGAGAAAGAGTAATTCTCCTATGCAGATAGTATCAGGAGCAATAGGTAGAGAAATTATTCATTTTGAGGCCCCTCCATCAAGCCTTGTTGCGAAAGAAATGAATGAATTCATAAATTGGTTTAACAGCAGTGCACCTAATAAGGAGAATGAAATAAGATATGCAGCAATTAGAAGTGCTATAGCTCATTTGTATTTCGAATCAATACATCCATTCGAAGATGGTAATGGAAGAATAGGAAGGGCTATTGCTGAAAAAGCACTTTTTCAAACTCTTGGTTCTCCTGTATTAATGAGTTTATCAACAATTTTAGAAGCCAATAAAACGGAGTATTATAATCAATTAAAAGAAGCTCAACGAACAAATCAAATAACTCCATGGGTTAAGTATTTTATATCGGTTATTAACCAGAGTTTAGAGCATTCTCAAGAGCTAATATCTTTCATCATTTCAAAAGCTAAATTTTTCGATGAGATAAAAGGAAAAGTTAATGATCGACAAATGAAAGCCTTGAATAAAATGC
>CBFIFL010000141.1:0-1131 GCA_965661855.1 Flavobacteriales bacterium | reverse complement strand
GAACAGAATGCTGATTTACTGTCAATGCTCTTAGATGGCCTAGCTTTAGATAATAAAGGTAAGATCCATTACCCTGCACATTTTAAAGGTGTTAAACATTTACATTGCGACAAGTGCTCAGGTAAAGGCTTTTTGGATTATGATAGGTTTTCCGTGGATGCTTCACTCGAGGACTGTGGATTTTGTCTAAAGTCAGGAGTTAATACTAGGTTTTTATACGACTTGGTTAAAGTAGGATTGGATAATTCTCACTTTAAAAACTTTAATAAGTTAGATGTTGTGGTTAATTATTCGGCTGGGTTTTTTCGAGTTATGACTGATATTCACAATCCAGATGAGTATTTCCTTGATTATCCTGAAGAAGGTCGTTCTGCAATTGAGAAATTCGGTGACGAAATAGCTTGCTATTCAAAAATAATAAAGCTATTGGAATGGGTACCTTTTATTGCTTTTGATTCTTTTCCTCAGCACATAAAGAATAATAGAGAAATAGTTTTAGAGGCGGTAAAACAAGATGGAGATGGTCGTGTTCTAGAACGTGTTTCTAGAGGATTTAAATCGGATAAAGAAATTGTATTAGAAGCTGTTAAGAAAAATAGTAATGCATTGGAATTTGCCTCAATAGAGTTGAGGTCAGATAAAAACTTTGTTTTGTTGGTGGTAAGTCAAAGAGGCGATGCACTGAAATATGTTTCAGATGAATTAAAAACAGATAAAGAAACGGTCCTAACTGCTGTTAAACAAAATGGCAGAGCATTAGAGTATGCATCTGAAGAATTAAGGAACGACTATGAAGTGGTATTAGCCGCTGTGAAACAAGATGGAGCCTTAAGATATGCTTCAGAAGAATTAAAGTCTAATAAAGCAATGGTTTTGGAGGCTATCAACACCAACAGTCTTTCTTTTAAATATGCTTCAGAAGAGTTGAAGGCAGATAAAGACGTTTTTATGCCGGCAGTGCGAAAAAATGGAGTTAATCTTCAGTGGGTACCCGATCAGTACAAAGATGACAGCAATGTTGTTATTCTAGCATTATTAAGTAATGTAAATGCCTTTAAACATGCATCAAAAAGATTCCAAGAAAATAAAGAACTACAGTATTTTCAGTCACTTTGGCATTTTAAAGACAAC
>CBFIFL010000140.1:0-1131 GCA_965661855.1 Flavobacteriales bacterium | reverse complement strand
CGTGAGCGATACTCAATTAAGGTTCGTTACCCAAGGGAATTAAGGAATAACCCCGAAAAACTGAAGGATGTATTAATCACTACCACCACAGGAATTCAAGTACCTCTGGGTGATTTATCCGAAATCAAATACCAACAAGGACCACAAGTAATTAAAAGTGAGAATTCTTTCCTTATTGGCTATGTCTTATTTGATAAAAAAGGAGAGATTTCTGAAGTAGAAGTGGTTGAAAATGCCCAAAGAAAAATCGACGATGCCATTTCTTCTGGTCAATTAGAAGTTCCAAAAGGGATTAGCTACAGTTTTACAGGAACCTATGAGAATCAAGTAAGAGCTTTCAAGCGTTTAATTATGGTTTCTGCATTGGCTTTAATTATAATATTCCTGGTATTATACTTGCAATTCCGAAGTGTGGCAACTGCCTTAATGGTATTTATTGGAATATTGGTTGCCTTTTCTGGTGGGTTTATGATGATGGGGCTTTATGGAACCGATTGGTTTATGAACATTGATATCATCGGTCAAAATCTTCGTGATGTTTTCCAAATTAACACGATATACTTAAGTGTAGCGGTTGGGGTTGGATTCATTGCTCTATTTGGGATAGCAACGGATGATGGTGTTGTGATGGCAACTTACTTGAAACATCAGTTCAAAGAAAACAAACACGATTCGATTGAAGAGGTTAGAAATACAGTTGTTAAAGCTGGATTAAAACGGATTCGTCCATGCTTGATGACAACAGCCACTACCCTTTTAGCGCTATTGCCCATTTTAACTTCAAGCGGTCGTGGTGCCGACATAATGATCCCCATGGCAATTCCAACTTTTGGAGGAATGACAGTAGCAATTATTACGCTATTCGTAGTGCCCGTTCTGTACTCCATCAAAGAAGAAGTTCAATTAAAAAAGACAAACAATAAGATCAAAGATTAGATATATAATACTCAGTCTCTTTTCGCTATGGAGAATCGAGGCAAGTGCTCAGGAACTAGACAGCCTTTTAACTTGGGCGGCTAAAAGTCATCCTGAATTAAAGTCATCCTATTTAGCTTATGAAGCTTCATTGCAAAAGGTTCATGGCTCAGGCTTTCTTCCTGAACCCATGTTTTCTTTTGGATATTTTATTAG
>CBFIFL010000139.1:0-1140 GCA_965661855.1 Flavobacteriales bacterium | reverse complement strand
TCCACCTCCAAGTGTTTGAGGGAAATTTTCTGGGCTTCCCATGCGAGATGCTTGTGGTGTATTTGCTTGACTCATCGTACTGTTAGTGCGATTAAAGGGGGTGTGTGGTAGATTTGGCACGGCAGCATCATGATGAGGCATCATACGAACAGTTGCTATTTGATTTAAAAAATTATTTTTTCCATCATCATATTGAAATAAAAGATAAAATCTTAATGCAAGTATTAAACTTGCATGTGCTTTCATTGCCCCCGGCGTAGATGGATTTATTAATTGTTCTCCCATTTCTTGTAAATAAAGACACTTATCATGATAGTCTACTATCTCTTCATTCAATGTTTCATATATTCTTAACGCATCCTCCGCCCTCACATTCTTTACCCATTCATTCCACATGTTTAGTAAAAAGTCCACCCTATTCGTCTGCTCAGTTGCCACTGCTGGTTTGACTTTCTTGATAAATTGTTCAAATGTATTAAATGGATTATTACATGCATGTGCTGTTTCAATTGCATGTCCCTCTGTCATGATAACTTCCATATCAAAAGCCTGCTTCGTCGCAATTCCATCCGGTGTACTATCCAGCACTATTCCATGGGGCGTTTGCCGCACTTTTTTCTCCCATGCGGATAAAGCATCTTGTTGTGCCTTCCTCAGTGCTTCCGCTCGTTCTTCCTCGATATCATTTAATTGTTTAAAGGATACTAATTCTATAAAAGTAGCTAAATCATTTATTACTTGAGTCCGAGAGCTACCGCTTTCTAAAGGTAGTTTGTTCTCAAATTTATGAATTAATTGTTCTAACCCTAACGCTTGATACATATATATTTCTTCTAAAATATCGGCGAATGGTTTATACATTCTTACGAGAATCCTTATTTGTTGGAGATTAGCATGATGGAAAGCTATATCTAAATAATTTAAAAAATTGTTAAGTTTTTCAAACACTTTATTTGCGATTGCATTAATAAATACTGTATCATCAGTTTTTGATTCATTTTTCAATTCTTCGAAACGCATCTTGTCATCATCTGTCACATCCATTTCCTCTTCGTCATTAAAAACTGGAAATTGCGCTTTTATTTTATTGACTTCTTGAGATGTTCCATAGTCAATTCTTTCTATTTTTGCTGCACAATA
>CBFIFL010000138.1:0-1149 GCA_965661855.1 Flavobacteriales bacterium | reverse complement strand
TTTATATTTTAGGAGCGAATGAGTTAAGAAACAATACTCTTGAGGTATTGCAAGAAATAGCGGAGTTTCTGCAAATCGATCCTTTTGAAAGTGTTGAATCTAAAGAGTATCATTTAGGTAAATATGATAGTGAGATTTCAGAGGAATTTAAAAGCTGTCTTGAAGAGTTTTACAAAGCTGACAGTGAAAAATTATTTTCTTTATTGGGAAGAGATTTAAATTGGTAATGCTATGATGTTAAAGTCATTCATAAATGAATATGGAAGCAAGATATTAGGTCATTCATGGGATATACTAGTGCAAAAAATAGTAATCAAGCGAAGAGGAAAGGCAAAGGTTTTTTGTATAGGTAGAAATAAAACAGGTACTACTTCAGTTCAACTAGCTCTAGAAGAATTTGGGTATTTAGTTGGCGATCAGAGAGAGGCTGAATTAATGTCTGAACAATATTTTAATAGAGATTTAGATGACTTGATCTCTTATTGTAAACGTTTTGAAGCTTTTCAGGATTTCCCCTTTTCTTTTCCTGATACATATAAAGCTGTTGATAAGGCTTTTCCTGGTAGTAAGTTTGTTTTAACGATAAGGGATACCCCTGATGATTGGTTTGACTCAATGTTAAAGTTTCAAACAAAGCTTTTTTCATCAACGTCAAATGATCCTACCGTAACTGATTTGAAAAATGCTAATTATGTCAGAAAAGGTTGGGTTTGGAAGAATTTATCAGAACTCTATTCTTTGAACGAAGAAACATTTAGCTATGACAAGTCTTTAATGACAAAAAACTATACTGAATATAATAACGCAGTGATAGATTATTTTAAGGATAGAAAAACAGATTTTATAGTTATTAATGTTGGTAATGATCAGGATTATTCAAGACTATGCAAATTTTTAGGAAAGGAAGAGAAGCGAAAAGGTTTTCCTTGGTTGAATAAAACATCAGAATTAAAGTAACATGAAAGATGTATTGGAAGTAGAAAATTTGTCCAAGCTATATAAATTAGGAGAAGTAGGTACTGGAACGATTTCTCATGATGTGAATAGATGGTGGGCAAAAATTAGAGGTAAGGAAGATCCTTTTAGTCAAGTAGGTGTTGCCAATAATAGGAGTAGTAAGGAAAAGGCTGATTATGTTTGGGCTCTTAA
>CBFIFL010000137.1:930-1176 GCA_965661855.1 Flavobacteriales bacterium | reverse complement strand
CCTTTGTGCAAGATTGAAAGCTGTTGCTTTTCAATCCCGAACTACGCATAGCCGGGACGTTGGGCTTAATTTGAAAAAAAATGAAACTATCGACATTAACAATAGGCATACTGCTCATGATTTCCGCTTATTCAGGCTATGGAATGACGGAAGGTGATCATAAACTAAAGATTAGAAACTCAACTCATAATGATCAGACAGATAGTTTGACAATTACCGTATTTGTATCATTTACAGTGAGTGAAA
>CBFIFL010000137.1:0-920 GCA_965661855.1 Flavobacteriales bacterium | reverse complement strand
ACAAATTGGACAACCGAAAATTGAGAAAACGGAATGTTCAGAATATGAAATAAAGGAACTCGATAAAAAAGCAATTAAAAATGTTGAAAAGGAAGCATTGCGAGTAATTGAAGAAATGGACGACTTAGACCCTATAGAAAAAACAACAAGATATACTCAACCGATAAAGATGAGGTTACCAGCGGATGAATTTTTAAAAAGTAATTAAGTCTTGATTTTGAAACTCTACAATTATATATTTTATTTGACTGTTAGGACTCTGAATTGGTGTTCTAACAATATCATTGTGTACCCATTACTTTCAATTTTGAAAATACTTTCAGTTTCGGAAAAAAGAATTGAAAAAGTCAGAAAAAGCCATCTTCAACCGATAAATAACTACGACAATGGCACAAACATTCATTACTCATTTCGACTTATGTTGTGGACATTTACTTGCTTAATATTGACTACTGAACTTTTGATTATTAGAACGATTCAAAACCGCCTTTGGGATATTCCCTGGGAATTGATGTTTTCTACTGCTGTTATCTTTTCAATTGGGTTCAACTATTTCACTCTATGGAGAAAAGACAAATATGAAGCCTACTTCAAAAAATTTAGAACTGAAAGAAGAACAAAAATTGATTTCAATGTGGCGATAATTTACCATTTGACTATTATGACATTATGCTTTTGGACAGCTTTGACAATATAAAAAAGAAAAAACTAAGCCCAACAATGGCTATAGTTAATACGGGTTCTGGTGCTTAACCCAAAGTTGAGAGTTTTGAATTAAGTTCGCCAAATCTTTTGATTTGGCTATAATAATGAAAAGATAAAACAAAATAAAAAGGTTTGGCTAAGTGCCAGTTCGAAAGTTCAGTTCTCTGAACTCCCGTACTAACCATAGCCGAGACGTTGGTAGTAATTAATGAGTA
>CBFIFL010000136.1:0-1198 GCA_965661855.1 Flavobacteriales bacterium | reverse complement strand
TGATTCAAGAAGCCCAATTTCATTATAATTCCATATTACTAATCGCTCTTCAGGGTATAATCTTTCAACCTCTCTATTTAAGCTATCGTGTGTGGATTTCACAATTGATATTACTTGATTGTTAGAATTAATTGCTGTCCAAGTTTTAGTGTTACCATGATACGTAATCGAGGTAGAGTCTAATAAATGGGTTTCTCTATAATTTAAAACTATCGTTAACCTTTGGAGGTCATCATATCTGTATTCTGTAGACTCCACTTTAAATTTTTCGCCTGTGTTTACGATAAGGCTTGAATCCGCCTTAGTTTTTATCTCTTTGGTTAGAAGAGTATCATCATAAATGTAGATTGTTTTGGTGGGATTAGCACTTGGACTATCATAGTACTCTCGCTTTACAATTAGATTTTCTTTGTAGTAACTTTTATTAAAAGACATAACCACGGAAGAATCTAATGTTGGTTCATAACATGACATTATTGACTCAATCAAATTTCCCTCCCTATCATACATAAATTCCCTTTTTCCGAAATCACCATGAATTAAATTGCTATTTGTGTCCAAAACATCAGCAGGAAAATGATAGTAATGAGGTAGCCCCTGCAGATTGAAATAAACTATCCTCCCTTTTTCCTCACCATACCACTCTGTGCAACTGGTTATCTTTTGTTCAAGAATTACACTTGGGTCGATCCTGTCTATCATTTCTTGCCCAAATGAATGGGAGGAACTTAGTAGGATTATATATGTTAAAATTTTTCTCATTTAATGAAGTACAACGCCCAAATATGTTGCGTAGAGAGTTAATTAAAGATACAATTTGCTAAAAACTAAATAGTAAAAATCGTAAAGCGATTTTGTATATTTTCTTTTCTACAAAATTTGCTTGCGAATTTTACGGAGTATCAAGGAGCAAATAAACTCGCTTAAATTTCTGATGCACTATATTTATTGTTAGCAAAAGTTGTTTTTATTTTCGGTCTGGTTATCAGTCTGAAAGTTTGAGTTCTATACTTGAGTAAAATACTCAACCCATGTGTACAGAAAATAAGTGCCAAATTTGGATGTTAATACCTAAAACTTGTAATACATAAAAAAATAGGTATATATTTGCAACATGTCAAATAAACTATATAAAGGAGTTCTGACCAACATTATTCTAAAACTGTTAAAAGAAAATGGGAAAATGTATGGTTACGAA
>CBFIFL010000134.1:0-1210 GCA_965661855.1 Flavobacteriales bacterium | reverse complement strand
AGTGTGGATAATCAAGAAGTTAAACCAGATGAAGTCATGGTTGTTGTACCAGAAGGTTCTGAAGTGTACAAGACATTAACAGATATGGACTTAACAACTTATAGTGTTAAAGTAACTGTTGTTGAAAACCCAGGTAAAACTGACTTCGCAACTCAAGTTAATTACGGTGTATCACAATGCAATACTGAGTGGTTCAGTATTTTAGAATTTGATGATGAGTATTCAACCAAATGGTTTAAAAATGTTGTAACATATAGAGAAGCACATACAGATATTGATGTGTTTATGCCTATCATTATCGATATTAACGAACCAGACGGTGGATTTATGGGATTAACTAATGAAGCTGTATGGGCTAATAGTTTCTCAGATGAATTAGGTGTATTAGATAATAACGCATTATTATCATTCCAAAACTTCAACATCGATGGTGTCACAATGAAGAAAAGTTCATTTGAAGACGCTGGTGGTTTTAAATCAAACATTAAGTTAACATTTATTTATGAATTCTTGTTAAGATTAACATTTAAAGACCACAAAGTTATGGTAATCCCTAAATACGGTTACAAACACTTAAACCAGAGACCTGGTTCATTGTTCAATAATTACAAAACCGAGATTAACCCAGTTGAAGCTAATTGGTGGTTATCACAGGCAAAGAAAGAATATTATTTTGACAATGAAAGAGAAATAACATACGAAGAATCAAAATAATCGAAATGGCTAACAAAAGAGGACGTAAGAGAACAACAAACCTGTACTTTGGTCCCGAACAAGAAGAAGCTGTTTTAAATTATTTGAAGTCTGAGGATGATTTAGAAAGGAATGCAATCTATAACCAGTGGCTCAGAGAGCCGCTGGATAAGATGATTGAATCGATAATTAGGAAATATAAATTATATAGAAAGAGTGAAACATTTGAACAATTACATAGTGATACTCTTTCATTCCTAATGACAAAAGCTCACAAATTTGAAAATTCTAAAGGTACTAAGGCTTACTCTTATTACGGAACAATTTGCAAAAATTACATACTAGGTTTACTTATTAGTGATGATAAGAAAACTAAACAAGTCTCTTCTTATGAAGATATGGCTACAACTCTAGAACAGAAAAAAGACTTCCAATACGAATTAGATGACCGCGAATTCACCATGGATAAGTTCATAAAAAAACTAATTTATGGTATTAAGAATGAATTAGAAGGTGA
>CBFIFL010000133.1:0-1212 GCA_965661855.1 Flavobacteriales bacterium | reverse complement strand
AAGGTAAAGAAGAGACAGTGGTTTCAAACTCAAACTTCAAGTACATGTACTGGAGCATGGTGCAGCAATTAGCTCATCACACAGTAAACGGTTGTAACATTAACGCAGGTGACATGATGGGATCAGGAACTATTTCAGGTCCAACACCATCATCATACGGTTCAATGTTAGAAATCGCTTGGAAAGGAACAAAACCAGTTCAAATGAACGATGGTTCTGAAAGAAAATTCATCCAAGACAACGATACAGTTATCATGAGAGGTTTCTGTGAAAAAGATGGAAACAGATTAGGTTTCGGAGAGGTAAGAACTAAGTTATTACCAGCTTTAGAATTTTAATCTTAATCGATTTTATATTTAAAGAGACCTCAATATTGGGGTCTCTTTTTTTGTTTTAGATACTCATAGGGTTGCGGTCCCTTTTTTTGGGAATTTACACAGAACACTTTCTCTAAATCTTAATCAGCACTAACTCCTGTTAAGTTTTAACCACAGATTACACGGGTTTCACAGATTTTTTTTCACTCCTGCGTCCTGAGCTTGCCGAAGGATCTCCGTTATTGGGAAATTTGATTCTTCTCCATCATTGGTGCTTTATAAGCTTTCATAAACATTTAAAATCTACTAGATTTATGGGGTAATGGAAATAAATTGCATGTGTGGTTATTGGAAATATGGTTGCATGTGGTTTTTACAAATGTTGTAGGTGATTTGACAAATGAACAAGAAAAACAAGAATGAATTAGAACAACAAGAAAAGACAATCCGAAAAAGTCTTGCTTTGGTCTTTATTCCAATTTTCATTGTGCTTATTTCTATCTCATTAATTCAAAATGACTCTGAAATTTATCTTGAAAAGAAATATAAAAATATCCAAAACACATCATACTCTGGAAAAATAACAAGCTTATTACCTGAGAAAGGTAACGGACGAGGTAGGTCGATTTTAATTGATAATAAATGGGAAAAACGAATTCCTTTTTTCATACACGAAAAACTTAATGTAGGGGATTCCTTATTTAAGAAAGCGGGCTCTGATTTTGAATACTATATTCTAAAACTAAAAATCGATACTATAAAAGTGGATTTAAATAAATTTTATAGAGAAAAATATTTTGATAAAATAAATGGAAAATGAATGTTGAATATCCTGTAAACGAAGACCTAACATTTACTGGGAAAATGGCTTTCTTTGAACTAATCGGAGGTATTG
>CBFIFL010000132.1:0-1214 GCA_965661855.1 Flavobacteriales bacterium | reverse complement strand
GACATATTATTCTATCTGATACAAATTCAGATAAAGGACAATCTACCTTATATTCACTTGGTAAAGGTGATATTTTGTTCAATGAGGGATGAAAGTATCTTCTAGGAAAGATTTTATTTTCATTTAAAAGATCAACTACTTTTTCTCTTTGTTCAATTGATTTAAAAATTACTGGGAAATATGAATAATTCCAGTCAACTTCATCTCTAATTTTAAACAATTTCAAACCACTATTAGCCAATCCTTCTACATATCTGTCACAAATATCTTTCCTCTCTTTTAAAATAGAATCAAAGTTATCGAGTACAGTCAATCCCATTGCAGCATTCAACTCACTCATCTTACCATTAATACCAATAGTACTGAAGCTTTCTTTTCCTTCATGTCCAAAGTTATGTTTATCATAACCTAACTTTAACAATCTCTCATCATTACTAAAATAAGCTCCTCCTTCTCCTGAATGAAAAACCTTAGTAGCATGAAAACTACATGTACTAATATCTCCAAAGTTGAATATTGACTGTCCTTTAAATGAAACTCCAAAGCTATGTGCAGCATCATAAATAACCATAACTCCATGCTTAGATGCTATTTTTTCAATTTCATCAATATCACAGGTGTTACCAAATACATGTGTTCCTAATATAGCTACAGTTTTATCTGTTATTTTACTTTCTATTAAAGATGAATCAATAGTTAGAGAGTCATCGATATCAACAAATACAGGAGATAGTTTTTGCCACAAAATAGCAGATGTAGTTGCTATATATGAAAAAGGAGTTGTTATAACTTCTCCTTCTCCTACAATATTAAGAGCAATCTGAATTGGAATAGTTCCATTATTCATTGCAATCATACCGTTGACTCCAAACTCTTTCTTTATCCTAGACTCTAATTCACAAACAAGTTCTCCTCTATTAGTCAACCAACCATTATTAAAAGCTCTTTCTAGATAAGAAGTATATTCTATCATTGAAGGAACATAAGATTTCGTAACAGGTATCATTTTAAAGACTTATTAACTTTCCAATCAAAATTATGAGCAGTAATATACACTGATGATTTCCCCATCCATTGACCAATATTTACAGCTTTTGGATTTAGTTTAAAAGACAAAAAGTCTAATTCTCTATACAAAAATGACTTACTTCCCTCAACAACTCTAAAATCAATTAAATAACTTCCTTCATTTAAATAATTAGTTGGTAGTGTAA
>CBFIFL010000131.1:0-1216 GCA_965661855.1 Flavobacteriales bacterium | reverse complement strand
CTACTGGTCGTATCATGGAAGGTCGTCGTTTTTCTGACGGACTTCACCAAGCCTTAGAAGCAAAAGAAAATGTAAAGATTGAAGCAGCTACTCAAACGCATGCGACAGTAACTTTACAGAACTACTTCAGAAAATACCACAAGCTTGCTGGTATGACAGGTACAGCCGAAACTGAAGCTGGAGAATTCTGGGAAATCTATGAATTAGATGTTGTTGTGATTCCTACTAATCGTAACATCCAAAGAAATGATCTAGAGGATAAAGTATATAAAACAGCTAGAGAGAAGTTCAATGCAATTATTGAAGAATGCGTTGAATTATCAAATGCTGGTAGACCTGTATTGGTTGGTACTACATCAGTTGAGTTTTCTGAATTATTAAGTAGAATGCTTAAGCTTAGAAAAATTAAACATCAAGTACTGAATGCTAAAATTCACGATAAAGAATCTTTAATTGTAGCTGAAGCCGGTAAAAAAGGGACAGTTACCATTGCAACAAACATGGCAGGTCGTGGTACCGATATTAAGCTATCACAAGAAGTTAAAGACTTAGGTGGTTTAGCAATTATCGGAACAGAAAGACATGATTCAAGACGTGTTGACAGACAGTTAAGAGGTCGTGCCGGTCGTCAAGGAGATCCAGGTTCTTCTCAATTCTTTGTTTCATTGGAAGATAACTTAATGCGTCTTTTCTCTCCTGAGAGAATCGTTAGCGTTATGGATAGAATGGGATTAAAAGAAGGTGAAGTAATTCAGCATTCAATGATTACTAAATCAATTGAAAGAGCTCAAAGAAAAGTGGAGGAAAACAACTTCGGAATTCGTAAAAGATTATTGGAGTTTGATGATGCCATGAACAAGCAAAGAGAAGTAATCTATACGAAGAGAAAGAATGCTTTATTCGGAGATAGATTGGCTATTGATTTAGCGGATAGTTTATTCGAGATGTCAATGAATATTACCGAGCAACATCATGGAAACAAAGACTATGATGGTTTTAATGAAGATGCTTTAAGGTTCTTAGGTTTAAACAAGCCTTTTACAGCTGAAGAGTTTGCTCAAGGTAGATCTACAGATTTAACAGATCAGTTATACCATAAAGTGGAACAACAGTTTGCTGAAAGAAAGCAAGGTTTAATTCAAATGGCGCTTCCTGTTATAAAGAATGTAAAAGCTAACGATCCATCTGATCCTGGTTACATGCCAGTTCCTTTTAC
>CBFIFL010000130.1:0-1223 GCA_965661855.1 Flavobacteriales bacterium | reverse complement strand
TAAATTAAGAAGACTTGATTCTCAATTAATATGTTATGTAGAACCAGTGGTGGGGGATACTCTTTAAAATCAACGTTTTCAGTTAGTCCAAATGCAGTGATTATAAGAATATGTACAAAAGTTTGCACGAAGCTAAGATTAAGCTTAATACTTTGTTTATCAGCAGGTTGGTAGTTGTAATCTATTTCTAGATTAACGATTGATTCATCACAACAACTTCTTTTTGAGGCTTCAGGAGTATCGGACTCACAATTAATATTGTTGTCACCTTCCATTCCGCAAGCTTCGGCAACTCCATGTGGAGATAAAGAAGTACTAACAGCAACACCCCCGCAATAGTGAGTAGCGATTGTAAACCCTGTACTTAAAAACAGAATCAATGATGCTAATAGGATGGAAAAAAATGCTTTCATGAATTATGATTCAGTACTAAGGTAGAACAAAAACTGTTCCAAATCAATGTGTCTTTTATCTGACTCCAAGGGTTGCCACGGTCTAGAAGGAGCTTAATCCTTCTCAATCATCAATACCGATAAGGATTTCGGATAACCTCTTTGTATCTATGCAGCTACGGTAAATAATCAAGGTCTTATCGAGTCTCATGATAGCAATTGTATCGTGGAGCTTACTGAAGAGATGATACATCAGCTGATGGAAGAAATAAGAAAAAGAGTATATCTAACGCTTTTCATTGATTAGAGATCAGTGTTTTGAGCTATTTGACAGGAGGACATTTGTAGTATTAATGTTCAAAGGGAAAGTAGGTTCTCCGGTAGGGAAATTGAATTCTTTCCTAAAGAATAAAGTGGAGCCAAGAGAAAGGATGATGAAACATTTTGGCGGAGCTGACATAGGCTTTAAGAGTTATAAATCCAAAATGGAAGAAGTAAAAGAAAAAGCCTCAAAGGTGGTTGCGGTTTACATAAAAACTTAGCATGTTCATGTATCATTTAGATGACGAGATGCATAAATTTATGCATCTAGCAAAAGATCCTAATGCTTTGAACATTAGCACTGCGTATGTAGATATCAAAAGAAAAATAAACTCTTTTGAAGAGGGACTAGTTGGCGGACAGAACCTTATGAATAAATTTTAAGAAGGAGATTATCAATATTTTAAAGATAAAATTACTGTTCTTATGAAGATGTTACTAGAGTAGAAGTGAGCATGTATGGGATTGAAGCCTTCCCCCTTTTCAGACAGTTTGTAAATATAATTATTG
>CBFIFL010000129.1:0-1225 GCA_965661855.1 Flavobacteriales bacterium | reverse complement strand
ATTTAGACTTTAATTGTTCACCACCTATCCTTGTAGTTCTAGAACCCTTAGCGTTTTTATTCCTAGCACTCTGCATTTGCTCCTCCATCATTTCATTTTTCTTATTATTTTCATTAATAAGTGTTAATAAGAAAAACTTTCTTTCATGGGTTGGTGCTGATAAAACGTCTTGATAAGTCATACCTAAATGTTTTATACAAATATATATTTCCTCTAATAGTCCTGGTTTATATTCTGGCGTTAGGCCAAAAAAACCTTGGCGTAATGGGAAGAAACATATTTATGGACCCACCTCCAGGAGTCCTTACATCGATATTCATATCAATGCCACATTCTATCTTAGCTATATAATTTCTTAGACCTTGAGCATCTCCTACCCTCATAGAATTTGCGAACTCTTTTATATACGCTCTGTCCTTATTACCATCAATCTCAACTAACTGGTTTTCCAAAATAAGTGTTTGTTCTTCATTAATTGGATTGTCTTTATTTTCTTCTACTAATTTTTCAAGATTCTCTAACTCACCAACAGTAAGCATCTTAAACCTAACAGTTTTTTTACTTAATGGTAATTCATAAGTGAAAAGACCATCAGATTCTGGCTCAACACTTAAATTAACCGTCTTAAGGTCAGATAAGTTAACTTCAGTCTCAAAAGGTTCATCGTTCTCATCATAAGCTAATATTGGATACATTTCACCATACCCTGTAGCTCTAAGCCAAATCATAATTGCATTTCTATCACCAGGCACCAAATCCTTATACCTTAAATCTGGTTCAAGTAATTTTCTATTAATAAGAATCTCTAAAAATTCACCACTTTCAACTAAGTTTGGTGAAGTAAGAATATTTTCATCTGCTGTGGTTAAATAAGCAACCTTAACACCTTTCTTTTTAGTTTTATATAATTTACCCTCAGAAGGTAATGGAATAACATCAAATGGTTGATTAAATTGAGGCTGACTAATAGATTCAATGTAAGCATCATTATTATCCTTATTAGGTTCTTTATTAGAATCACCAGAATTATCATTATTATTATTTGTTGGTGGTGGGGTTGTTGGAGGAGGTGTTCTATCAACTCTCTTTTGTTCCATTTTTTTAGCTCTTTTCTCATCCATCTGTCTAGCAATTTCTTCTTGTTTTCTTAATTGCTCATCCCTATTCCTTATTAACTCTTCATTATTCTTTCTCATTTCAGCAGCAGCTTCAGCTTCTTTTTGAG
>CBFIFL010000128.1:0-1243 GCA_965661855.1 Flavobacteriales bacterium | reverse complement strand
TTTGCCGGTGAAGACAATGTCACAGTGATAGATACGGAAGAAGAGTTTGCTGAAAAAACTGGAAAACCAAAAGACGCTGACGCTTTTATAGATCCTGAAACTGGTCAAATATTTATAAATAAATCTTGGGCGGCTAAAGTTAACGCTGTTACCGCTGCTAATCACGAGTTATTGCATAAGATTGTTAGAGCTAAAATGAGTTCTGATCCTGCAGCTGCAGTTCAACTTGTTGAAGATTTTAATAATATTTTAAGCGATAAAGAATTATCGATAGTCCAAAAGCGTATTGATGATAATTATCGTTATGTTAGAGATGAAAACGGCGTAATACAAAAAGACAGCGAAGGCAATCCTATAGAAAATGACATATCTGAATATGCTGAAGAGTATTTAACAGCGTATTCTGATGCTATAGGTAAAGGAGAGATAACTTGGTCTGACAATTTAAGTGAAAGCTTTTTAAGGTTAGGTAAAAAAATTATAAATTTTCTAAAAGGTAAAGGCTTTGATCAAATAGAGTTTAAAACTGGTAGAGATGTTTATAACTTTATAAGAGATTATCAAGCAAACATACAAAAAGGAAAGTTAACCGAGGCTGGTCAAAGAATGCTTACCGAGTCTGAGCAGTTTTTAGCAGACAGAGATAAAAAAGCTCAAGTTGAAGATGGTAAACTATCAATAACTAAAAGAGGTCAAGAGTTTATAGATCTTACAAAAGAGGGAGTTTATACTAATGAAGATTTAGTTAATATTATCAACTCTCCATCTTCAAATCAAACTGACAGGTTTGGAGCCATGGATGCTGTAGTTGAAAACAACTGGCCTGTAATTAGTAAAGGTCTTAAGTTTAATCCAACAGGTAGTATACCAATGGATGCCGTTAAAACAGCCGTAACCGAGCAAATGCAAGGTATATTTCCAGGTAGAAATAAAGAGTTGCTAGCTGATTTTAATCCTGACACAGCTCAGGTTAATACATATCTTGGATCTTTAATGCGTCAGCGTCAAGCTGAAATACTAGAAAGAGCTAAGCAAATAGGAGGTACGCTACAAGAAGGTACTAGCATTGACTCTGATGCAGCTAGACAAGTTGTTGCTAAAGCTTCAACCACAACAACCACGAAAGAAGCTAAAGTAGCCAAAAAACCTACAGAAACAGTAGAGTTTTCACAGGCACAAATAGAAAAAATTGGTGCTAAAAATAAAGCCGAAGTTGAAACAAAAATAACTGAAGCTACTAAAG
>CBFIFL010000127.1:0-1287 GCA_965661855.1 Flavobacteriales bacterium | reverse complement strand
ATTTAGGAGATAATTCTGGAAAAAAATTCTTGAATAATAAAATTTTAGGTGGTAATCCAAGTCTAGTTGATTATATGCCAAGAATAAAAGGTGACATTCCTTTTTATTATGTTAAACAGAGTCTTAGTTTCATTCGTTCACTAATAAAAATCTTAGGGAAAAATAAAATCCAATTAAAAGCAATTGATTTGAATAAAAACAAATCAATGCCAAGACAATCAAGAGAAGTATTTGCTGGATTACCTTATCATATAGTTCAGCGAGGGAATTATCGGCTGAAAATCTTTGATGATGACTCAGATAAACTGTTTTATCTAATCAATCTACATAATTATTTAAAGCCTTGTAAGGTTAAGCTTTATTCTTGGTGTTTAATGGATAATCATGTTCATCTAATTGTAGAGCCGGAAGAAGTAGACAGTTTGAGTCAACTATTCAGACGATTAAATGTAAAGTACTCACATTACATTCATAAAAAAAGAGGAAAGAAAGGACGGTTATGGGAGGACAGATTTTATAGTTCATGTTTAGATGAGCAGTATTTTCTTGTGGCTATAAAATATGTTGAACTAAATCCTTTAAGAGCAAATATGGAAAACGAACTAGGAGAGTATAGATGGTCTAGTTTTCACGAAAGAACAAACAAGACTAAATATTCCATTTTATCTCCATTACCTGATTGGCTTATTGTTGATTCATGGCGTAAATTTATATATGATGGACTGTCTGAGGAAGAGCTTCATGACAGAATCCGGAAATATAGTAAAAGGAGCTTGCCAATAGGTTCTGATGATTTTGTAGGAGAGCTGGAAACTAAGACTAATAAAAATCTTAGATTTACAAAACAGGGTAGACCTTCTGTTTAACATAATAAAAAGGAATGTCACCTTTTAATTTAAGAGGTTATGAAATTTATCAGATGTGGCCTTTCTTCTTATCTTCAGGAACCTTGTTAGCTTCATAATTTATGATGTATTTAGGAATTTTTTTTGCAATATCAAGTGTTATCTTTCATGGATATATTCAAAAAAGAATTAGATATTTTTTAAACAAGCATTCTAGATTTAATGATGATAGAAATGTAAAAATTATTTCATTTTTCTTACTTCACGATAAGTTGCGGGAAAATGAAAAACAAGATTTCAAGAAAATAATGAAATTGATAGTTTTAGAATTACTTTACTTTTTTCTGGTTTTTATTTTTTCTGTAATTATGTCGTTGACTGCACAAGCCAATTAAAATTCCCGTTTTGATACTGCCAAGGAAGTCTTATGGTCAGGAAGTAA
>CBFIFL010000126.1:0-1319 GCA_965661855.1 Flavobacteriales bacterium | reverse complement strand
CTTTTGATTTATTAGAAATCAATACGAAAAACGAGAATAATTCAAATCTACTAATGACTTTTTTCTCAAAACTAAACAACTTAAAGTTTGAAGAATAATTTTAAACCTCAAAATTAAATGCTCTCATTTTTTTCCACTTTAATAAATAATAATAATAATACTTGGACAATGAGATTTTCAAAGATTGGTTAAATCTTTCTGTTTTTTATAGGTTTCTGCGAACTCATTCATTGTTTGGAATGATTCAAATTTTGAAATTAAACTATTTAGCTTACTTAGATTTTTATCTATTCCATAGTTATTTATAAAATCATTGAACGGAGAAATCGAAACTCTGTCTTTAGACTTTTCTAATTCCCAAGGATGAACATAAATAAAGGTTGGTTCTTTTTGTATTTTCAAGAATTGATAAATAACAATTTCGGGAAGAACTCTTAAATAGAAACCTCCAGATACTCCTATTTTTTTACCCAAATTGAGTAGTTTTTGAGGGATCTCTAGAACATCTGTATTTTTAACAATTTTTATTTCTGAACCAAATTCAGGATATCCATACAAGAAAGTTTTCCCAGGAAAGACACTAGATGAGTAAGAAATACCACATTCATCTAATAGCGAATAAAACCAACTAGATATATCCTTATTTACTGACCATGAAGGAGCTCTGTAGCCTTTAACTGCTGAACCTGTTAAGTCTTCAAGAGTTTTTATAGACTCTAGAGTATCTTCTTTAAATTCTTTTGGGGAAAGAGAATAACATAATCTGTGCTTGTGAGAATGTGAAGCTATTTCATGGCCGTGGTTATGAAGTTTTTTAACAATTGAACTTTTTCGTTTAGCTAACTCACCAACTATAAAGCAAGTCGCAACAACATTGTGTTGTTCACATAAATCTATAAATAACTTAAGGTTTTTAAATGATTTAATACTCCTTTGAAATAATTCAGCCTGAAACCATTCTTCTATGTCAATTGTCAAAAAGTTCATCTAGTATGCGTCAAAATTTAAACAATCAAAACTAATGTCATTCTTACCTATACTCTCAAGATCATTGTCTAATGGCAAGAAAATCAGATTAAGAGGGGAAGGCTTTAAAATTTTTGGTATAGATACAAAAAAACCTTTCTTCTTATAATGAGGGTGACAGAAGATATAGAGCTTAAGAAAACCTTTGTTGATACATTTGATTTTAGAATAAGCTATAGAAGAGTTCATCACAATTTGTAAATACCTCCATTTTTTCATCACGATTTCTTTAGATCGATTTAGACCGTATAAAGTTCCAGGCTTCTTTAATCGCCATTCTGCATATTCCTTAT
>CBFIFL010000125.1:0-1350 GCA_965661855.1 Flavobacteriales bacterium | reverse complement strand
CGAACTTTTTGTAATCCCTCCACCTAAGTAGTAGTGGTCTTTCGTACCGTCTGATTGTAAACACCTGAGATTGACGAATAATTTAGTTTCTCTTCGGCTTACCGATCCAAAATAGCCAGTGTAGTATTTCCTAGAATGTAATTCGTTATCTGCAATGAACTGAATAGCCTTTGATTTTGGAATTCCAGCGACAGCAGGAGTGGGGTGTATTTCTTCCAGAAAACTTTTTAACGAGAAGGAATCGTCGGTTTTAAATGAATAACTTGTTTTGATATGATCAATTCCTTTTAAGGAAATAGTATCCTTTTCAGAGCTGAACGCAATGTTGTTGCTATGGAATATTTCGTCAATGTATTTTTCGACAAATTGTTGCTCTTTTTCTTCTTTCTTACTCCATTCTTCATGAGTCTCTTTTGTCCCAGCTAAGGCACATGTATATCCATGACCATCGGATACATCAATTAAAGTCTCTGGTGAAGAACCTAACCATAATCCAGATTCCTTTGAGTAGAATAGGTAATTACCATTTTTTGGATATCGCTCACAAAAGCTTTGAAATACATCCAAAGGATCCGGTTTTGAGTTTGATTCTTCAATTCGGGAAATAACGACTTTTGGAAGATGATTACTGATTTGACTTATAACCTTAGTTAAAAGGTTTTCATATTCTTCCTGATCATATATGTAGTTTTCTAAATCGAGTTTAGTTTTATTGTTAATTATTAAGCTTTTTATGAACCTTTTTACCGTATTGATATCATTAGCTATAAAAGTCGTTGAAGCTTGAAGATAAAGAGCAGGTGTTTCAGAAGTGATTTGAAATGGATGAAAAACAAAGCCTTCAAAATAGTTAATGTTTACATTTTGTAAGCATCCATCTGGAGAATAATATACTTTATAAGAGCCTTCTCCAAAGCTTGTAATTGCTAGTGAACAATCTATGTCTATGGAGTTGAAAAATTTTTGCTCTTGATCCATTCTTTAAAGTTAGAAAGATATTAGTCATCTAATAGTTCATAGTATAAACTATTCAATAGCTTATTTAGTTTATTTTTTCCAAAATCTTCGATAGCCGATTTTTGAGTTTGTATCGATAGCTCTGTTAGATCTTGATTGATATACAGCTGCATTGCGTTTTTAAGCTCTTCAATATTAAG
This sequence comes from Flavobacteriales bacterium, assembly GCA_965661855.1. Classification (GTDB taxonomy): domain Bacteria; phylum Bacteroidota; class Bacteroidia; order Flavobacteriales_C; family CBFIFL01; genus CBFIFL01. Next base: position 193 of record CBFIFL010000125.1, on the reverse strand, counting down.
AGGATTTACGCATTGATTGTCATCTCCAGCCGCTTCAGGTAAAGATGATATATCACTGGTTATAACTGGTGTTTTCGATAACCTGGACTCCAGAACGGGTAAACCAAAACCTTCATATAAGGAAGGGTAAATACTGAACTTGGCAAGACTGTAAATGTTTTTTAACTCTCGATTATTAATCCTTCGAGGTATA
>CBFIFL010000124.1:0-1369 GCA_965661855.1 Flavobacteriales bacterium | reverse complement strand
TCAACTCCATATTGACTTAGAAAATGATTGTCTTTTAAGTGCTTTAAAACAGTAATGGAATCTACTTCAAGATTTGATGCAACTTTACCTGCTAATTCTTCAATTAACCTAACGTTATTAAAGGTCAGTTTCACCGGAACTTGATCTCCAGACCTCAGCTGATTTACAATACTTTCATAAGTAGAACCTTTTTTGATTCTGTATTTCCCTCCTTTTATTAATGCTGGATATTTTTTCAACTTAGAAACCCTTTTAAAAGCACCCAATTTCTTAACTACTTTTTTAGACTCGATGATTTTTAATACATCTTCGAATGAAGCTTCTTTCTTAATATAGATATCGGTATGCTCTTGTTCGAAGTTGGTAGCTGAGGCAACCGTAAAATTGTAATAAAACCAAGATCCTGCTATTCCAGCAAGAATTACGACCACAAATAAACCTATGAATATCTTTTTCATCTTAAACTTTTCAATAATTGCTTTGCTTGAATATTTTCTGGATTCAACCTAACGACCTCTTCTAATGCTTTTCTCATCAATTTAGCATCTTGAAGTGATTGACCTAACAAATAATAATTCTCCCAAGCTTTGATATAATCGGGATTATATAATATAGCAAAATCTAAGCATTTTCTGGCATCCTCCCATTTTGATTCTGTCATGTTTACATAAGCCAAATTAGACCAAGACTGATAATGCAATGAATCTTCTATCAGTATTTCTAGCCACATATTCTTAGCTGCAAGCTGTTCTTCATTTCTAAATTTCAAACTGGCTAGTTTGTTTTTAAACTCCAGAATATAAGGCGCTAATTCACATGCTTTTGCCAAATAAATTGCCGCTGGAACATCAATTCCGGAATCAGCTAATAAGTCTCCAATTCTAAACAATGTCCATGCTTCGTAATTCTCATGAGTAGATTGCTTGAAGCCTTTTAGTATCTCTTTCACTTTGTTACTCTTTATCAAACTCAACATCGACTTACCGTCTTTCTGAGTATAATACAATTGAACCAAGGCGTGAATATTTGCCTCATTTGGATTCATTTTATCTGCAATGTTTACAGCAGAATCCAATAGAATAGGATCACTATCAAACTTATCGTATTGATTTAGGTAAGCTTGAAGTTTACTCCTCTCACTCGGATTGGTATTGTTGACCGCTACCAAACCTTTAAATACAGATTTTGTTGAGCTTTCTGTAGTATGCTTCTTTTTAATAAAATGATCGGTAATACTTACGTGCGGAATATCAATGGCAGATGATTTAGGCATGTGACAAGAAGCGCAATTTTCTATTTCATTCATTCCACACGTTTTCTCTGCATGACAAGAATTACAAGCAGCATCATAGCTTTTGTAGGAACTTGA
>CBFIFL010000123.1:0-1386 GCA_965661855.1 Flavobacteriales bacterium | reverse complement strand
AACAAATTAAGGCTAGTAAGAAAGAATTAGAAACTTTAACTAAATTAAGAAAAAAAGAAGCTTCAAAACTAACCGACCAAGAAAAAAAGACTTTAGCTGTCTTACAAGAACAGGAACCATATATAAAATCTAGAATTGGTTACTTAAATCAACAAAACAAAGAACATAAAGAGGCTCTTAAAAATTTAAAAGAATCAGTTAAAGAAGCTAATAAGCTTAAATCAATAGCTAATTCAACAGGTAACTTTGTTAAAAAGTGGGGTTGGGATAAACTTAGGTCTTATGGTGTGTTTGATATGGATAAAGAAATCCGTAACGCATCAAGAAGTATGGCTCTTGGTAGTTCTCAATTTGATTCTTTCTCAAAAAATTTATATTCCGCAGCCGATAGTACCACAATGATGGGTGTTAACTTGAAAAAGTTAGCAATATTACAAGGTGGTTATAGTAAAGAAATTGGTAGAAGTGTAAGACTTACGGAAGGTGGTCTTAAGGCTATGGCTGGAATGGCTGAAGGTACTGGTCTTGGTGAACAGTTTGCTATAGGTATGGCTTCAGCTATGGATAATTTTGGTGTTGGTGCTGAAGCTAGTGCTAAGATGGTTGAGGATACTATGAACATAGCTGGTGAAATGGGTGTTAATGGTGCCGCAGCTTCACAAGCATTACAAAAGAATCTTAAATTAGCTCAAAAATATAATTTTAAAGGTGGTGTTAAAGCATTAGGTAAGATGTCGTCTGATGCTCTTAGACTTAAATTAGACATGGATGGTATAGCTAGTTTAGCTGATAAGGTGTTTAGGCCAGAAGGTGCTATAGAAATGGCAGCACAGCTATCTGTAATGGGTGGAGAGTTTGCAAAACTAGGTGACCCTATGACACTTATGTTTAAGGCTAGAAATGACATGGAAGGCTTCGCTAAGGATATTGGTAAGGCTACCTCTGAATTTGTTGAGTTTAACAAGGAGACGGGCTCTTTCGAGGTTATGGGGGGTCTTGCAAGAGATAGAATGAGAGAAATATCCAAGATGACAGGTATTAGCGTTGAAAAGCTTCAGGAAATGGCTGTCCAACAAAAGAAAATCGAAAGTATAGGTTCAATAACACCAATAAACTTTGAAGAAAAAGATAAAGAATTTATATCAAGTGTTTCTGAATTAAAAGATGGTGAGTTTTATATTAATATTGATGGTAAAGACCAATTAGTTAAAGATTTAGAAGCAAGCCAATTAGATTCAATTAGAAATCAAAAAGAAACACTTGAGGAAAGAGCTAAAGCTGCTAGAACATTTGAAGAAGTTATTACAGACTTAACAATGACACTTAAACAAGTATTAGTGCCTGTAGCTAAGGGTCTAAAAGAATACTTAGGTAAACCATTACAAG
>CBFIFL010000122.1:0-1389 GCA_965661855.1 Flavobacteriales bacterium | reverse complement strand
ACAAGTTCTATCTATTCAAAGAGTAAATAAAAAATGGTCTTGCCTTGATTACACCTACATTACTAAAGCTGAAATGTGGCAAAATGGATTATCAAATATTGAACGTTTAAAAAGAGATGAACTAGATTCTTTAATTGTTAAAGTAAAAGAACCTAAGAGTGGTTGGAGTATGTTTTTCCACAAGCTTAATAAGTTAAACTTTAATTCAATTCCTTCGCAAACGGACATAGACAGTCTGGAGTTTAAGCATGCTGATGGAAACATCTTAAATTTTGAATTCTCTAATAATAAATTGTACAAATTCATTTCTTACAGTTGTCCGGACGTTTACTCAGAAAAACACAACGAATGCCAGCGAGTGATCGATTTGTTTAACTTTTTTGATAGAGAATTTGGACTTGATGTCAAACCAAACTGCATGAATTCAATTCCCAGACGACCACAAGAGTCCCCCCTACGATAAGCAAAATTAATCCTGATAAAAACAATTTTACAACCCCCTAATCTTTTTATTTTTAGTCAAAGTATCCTTTTCAATCAATTTAATAGCGGTTTCAAGGCATCGATCAAAACCTTTTTTATAATCTTTTCTTTTCGAAACTACTTTTTTATCAGGATTAAAGCCAACATTGTATAGAGCAGAGCCGTTCTTTTTATAGACAATTGCACCTGTATATCTATACTCAAAACCTCCTGGTGACTCAAAGAAATTCACCATTCCATTAGCTCCGGAAGAAGCTGAGCCAACAACTTTAATTCCAGGTATTTGGCTTGCTATATGTATAAAAGTTTCTTCAGAACTAAGGTTTGTACCATTAATAAGAAGTATTACGGGCTTGTTTTTAATCTCGGGAATCATTTCCCCTTTCACGAATTCGTTATGATTCAACTCCTCATACTTAACATTAATCTGTCTTGGCTGAGAATACAATGGAACCAATACTTCAGGATACGCTAAAGAAGAATCACTAAATAAAGAAAGAAGCTCTGATGTCACACCTATTCCATCTCTCGCATCTAGCACTATCCCACTAATCTCTTTATTAGATAAAGCTTTTCTGAGATCTTCTTTTTCACACAGGTTTAAATTTATCACGCAAATACTATCATTTACCCATGTGACACTGTCCTTTGAATTAAAACTTGGTAAATAATCGTTTGAAGTATTCAACGATACCTCTAGTGTTTTTAATCCTCTTTTGTATTTAATATGATGGGAAACCGTGGTGTCTAAGCATAAAAAATATTTTCCTAGAATTTCTCTATTGTAATTTTCACTCTTTGTATTGATCTTCTTTTCATGTTTAATAAGCCGTCTCACTGATTTACCGTCGATGATTTTAATGACATCTCCAACTAAGAATAAACTATCAATAGTATGTGATACGA
>CBFIFL010000121.1:0-1431 GCA_965661855.1 Flavobacteriales bacterium | reverse complement strand
ATCAAAGCTGTGAAAATTGCGGATTCAATTCACATGAATATGACGCTAAATTTTGCAAGCAGTGTGGTAGTTCAATTACTTAAGACATCCCTTATAAGCATCTAAAGATTGAACTTTACTCTTTAATTATTTTCCCAACTTTCACACTCCCTCTTAACAATAATTGATACAAATAAACTCCACTACTCATTGCTGAAACATTTAATTCAGCCTTTTTCACATGACTTCCAATATATACCAAAGAACCATTTGAAGAGAACAACTTGATTAGGAATTCATCATTAGTTTCAACGTCAAAAATTAACTTCTCTGATACAGGATTTGGATACACACCGACATTTAATTCGCTTAACTCTTCAACTGAAGTCTCAATATCGGTTTCATCGTTTGAGTCCACATTATAATGGTAATCCAAATACAAATATTCGGCCCAATTATTATTCTGATCTTTACTTAGTAGATAAGAATCATTAACTTTTTCATTTAATGAATCTCCACAAACGGTATATCCTGAGCTATACAAAGGATCATGGTTATATTCAGCTTTGTGACCTGTAATCCAAGCCCCGCCTTGATAATTGAAGTGAACGTCAGATAAATGCTTTCCCGAAAAATCTCGTTCGTACTCCTTTTTAGCATCAAACTCCCACTGTCCATTTCTTTGCCAAGCGTTCGTCCATTTTATTAAAAACCCCTGATCATCATAAGTGTATTCTATCTTAAAGTAATCCTCCCACACTCCTTGTTCTAATGTTTGCGTAAGCTCCGTTAAAAGCTGACCTTGATTAGAATATTCATATATAATTGAAGTATTATGCTCCCAAAGACCTTGATTATACAAATGAACGTCTGATAGAATTAATTGGCTTTGTGAATCATAGGATAAATCATATTCAAATGCCAATATTTGATCCCATTGTCCCGCAACGAAGTCATACATTGAAAAGCTTTCTTTGTTCCCATAACCATCATAACTCGAAACTTGTTTTTGTTGTTCTAACCATTGTCCATCTGTTTCATTCCATCCGTAACTAATTGATTCGATAAGGTTTCCGTCACTGTCATAGGTAGAAGTATTCTTTGAGGAAAAAGTCCATTCCTCTGATTGATTATCCCAAGAATAATTAACTTTCTCAACTAAGTTCCCCGCTCCATCAAAGTCAAATTCTTGTTTGTTTAATTTCCTTGTAAAGTCCGAAGTAAGTTCATCATATTGATATGAAATAAGATGTTCCAAATAAACAATGCTTCCATTCACTTTAGCCTCTTGACTAATCTGTCTACTTAAATGGTTAACATAAGAATAACTGTATACAGATTTTAAGCTTCTTTCTTGAGCATTGATAAAAGTCGATATTATCAAAAATGCTAATGCTAGTATAGTTCTTTTCATTTATCTACGTTTAGTTTCCTATAGGACGCTTCTTTATA
>CBFIFL010000120.1:1288-1518 GCA_965661855.1 Flavobacteriales bacterium | reverse complement strand
CATCTGTACTCCACTCCATATCCGTGAACAGAACAGGTAAGCTTTGATTGGTTCCAATTAAATAATACCCCCCATCTTCCGCTGGTCCTATCGTTACTTCGTTGTATTCTAATGCTTCAAAAGCTTCTTCTATAATACCTTCTCTTAATTCAGCACAATCACTACCAATAAGGACAATGCGTTCATATCCTGCTGAAAAACCTTTATCAAAAGCAGCTATCATGCGTTCA
>CBFIFL010000120.1:0-1278 GCA_965661855.1 Flavobacteriales bacterium | reverse complement strand
CCTTCTTGCGTATCAACCTGAGTCACTTTCTCATTCCACTCCTCAACCATTTTCTCATCAGCATAACATAAACTAACATCACAGTCTACCTGGGATGAAACATCAAGTGTGAAATCCATCAAGCGCTTATAAGCTTCAGCTGCATTGCTATCTCCAATAGATTTAGCCAAACGCGTTTTTACTTGTCCTGCTTCAGGATATTTCCCAAATATGATTAATAGATTGCCTTTCCCTTGATTAGCCATTTGCTCCACTTTTTCGAATAGGTATGAACCTGATTCGTTTGAACTCCTTGTTGATTATAAACAGGATTTCCTTGGTTAACCCATTCAAAAATCCCTCCGTAAAGATTGAAAACTTTTTTGGCTCCTGCTTCATTTAATTCAATGGATAAATCTTCAGAACGCTTACCTATTGAGCAATAAACCACTATCGTTTTATCTTGGTATTTCTTCCTGTCAAAATCCTTGTAAAATATAGCTCCTTGAATTTGACTTACTTCAAATTCCTTTTGATCTCTACAATCAACGAAAACGACGGAATCTATCTGAGAAAGCTGACTAACATGAATGGTGTCAGCTTTGAAACTTAAATAACTATCAATCTCATCTTTGAATTCCTTTGATTGGGCTGAAGACAAAAACGAAAACATAATGAAGCAAATTAGAATTAAACTTTTCATACCAAAGCACCTTGACAACTTGAGCCTGCTCCAGCCGTACATCCTAAACAATGTTCATGCACAACAATTGGTCTTTTCGCCAATTTTTCAATGTCTATATCCACTATAGATTTCGAACCATTCAATGGTAAATCTAACATTTGATTAAAGTCACAATCGTACAAATCTCCATTCCATTTAACCGAAATCGTATTTCTACACATTACATTGGAAATAGTAGCTGGGTTAAAAGCGTCTCTTAACTTCTGCATGTACTCCTCAAATCGACCAACAGCTAATAAATAATCTAAGAACCTGGAAATAGGCAAATTGGTAATCGTAAACAATTGATTAAAAACGATGTCAAAATCTTCTTTTAACCTGGTTTTGTAATCTTTCTCCAAAGCCTTTTGATCAGGAGCTATGGAAGGTCCGCCCGGATTAAACACCAGGTTCAATGCCAATCCGCTACCCGCAATACCATAACCCACTTCGTTCAATAATTTCAAAGCTTTAATGGATGATGAAAAGACACCGTCTCCACGTTGCTTATCTGTATTTGACTCGGTATAACATGGTAAAGAAGCGATTACCTCTACTCCGCATGATTTAAATAA
>CBFIFL010000119.1:0-1532 GCA_965661855.1 Flavobacteriales bacterium | reverse complement strand
TCCTATATGAGTCCAGCAAACAGTAAACTCGCCTATACCTTCTAAAGTATCCACTAATGTTTCTAAAGACTTCACTGGATTAATGTGAGATATAGTGACTACTCTAAGTTTATTCTGTTCAATTTTTTTAAACGATGAATTAATTTCTAAATCAGCTACGCCTAATCTAGATAATACAACCTTTTCTTTGTTATTAATCAATCGATTAGTTTTTATGTAATCCAATCCACTTTTCGAAATAGGTAATATTATTTCACAAGTATTTAATATGAATCTTCTAAAGGGTAAATAATTCTCTTTATGTCTATCAAAATATAAATCCCATCCATGAACTCTTGTAACGGTGTTTAATCTTCGTTCTCTAAAATTTATAAATGATAGAGCCAAAGCACTTTCATCACACCAATAAGTATAAAATATTGTTTCCTCAGATTTTAATTGAAACTTCTCTATAATACCTTTTAAAGCTCTAGCTTTAGAAACTCCTTGTTTTAAATAATATCCTATTTGCCTTATAATACTCGGAGTACAAAACTTACCATGAATAAAAACTAAACTAATAAGCTCTGTTAACAGAATCTTACATTCATACATTCCCATTTTAGATGTTCCTAAGAAATCTAATATATTAACTACAGATGCATTATTAGGTGTATATAAAGGTTTAAATTCCGCATTCACATTAAAACTAGCTCCTTGCACAATTATTATTCGTTCAAAAACCTTTTCTAAATATTTAATCTCATCTTCCAAAAAAGACTCTCCCTTTCCATTTGGATAATCAGACACAAACACAACTAGATTTTTCACAGCTTAAGAATATTAAGCTGTAAAAATATAAAAGCTAAGACAAATAATTTTTAATTCAATTAAGTCTTTATTCTATTTGTAATAAAGTAATTTTAAAAAATGTCTACAATGAATACCGTTCGTCAACTAATCATTAATGCTTTAAAAGAAGATCTTAACAACTCAGGAGATCATTCTTCACTTGCTTGTATACCAAAAAATAAAGTTGGTAGTTGCCAGCTCTTAGTCAAAGAAAAAGGAATAATAGCAGGGATCGATATTGCTCAACTTGTTTTTAACATTTTTGATGAGGAGATTGAGTTTCAGCAATTTTTAAATGATGGTGACTTTGTTAAACCCGGTGATATAGCTTTTAAGGTTACTGGTTCAAAAGTCAATTTACTTTCAACTGAACGTCTCGCTCTTAATTACATGCAAAGAATGAGTGGTATTGCAACAGAAACTAAAGCATATGTTAATTTAATATCTCATACTAAAAGTAAGCTATTGGATACACGTAAAACAACTCCAAATAATAGAGTATTCGAAAAGTTAGCAGTAAAAATTGCCGGTGGAGAAAATCACCGATTTGGGTTATACGACATGATAATGTTAAAAGACAATCATATCGACTTTGCGGGAGGGATATCTAACGCTATCATACAAACACAAGATTATCTAAAAAAAAATAATCTAAATCTTAAAATAGAAATTGAGGTTAGAGACATTAATGAATTAAATCA
>CBFIFL010000118.1:0-1556 GCA_965661855.1 Flavobacteriales bacterium | reverse complement strand
TTATTAACTTACCCAAAGTGTCAGGAGGGCTGTGTAGCCATTCTGCACCTATGTCAATAGAGAAATCAGCAAGGGTATTATTCATTCTTACACGACCTCCAAAAGTTGAATGAGCTTCAATTATTTCGAAATCAATTCCATATTGTTGAAGGGTGTATGCAGCCATCATACCTGCAGCACCTGCGCCAATTATTAATATTTTTCCGTTGAAATTTATTTCTTCATCTTCTGCTTTGGTGCATGAAGTAAGTAACGTTGGAGCAATTAGTGAAGCAATTCCAAATTTTGCAGAAAGAGCTAAAAATTCTTTTCTATTCATAACTAAAGGTTTAAAGAGTATCCAATTTGAAATAAAAACTGCTGTTGTGATAAGTCAGTATCCGATAGTCTAATTCGGTATCCGTAAGATGCTCTAGCAAATAAATAGTTTTCGTTGATAATTTTGTAGCGAATCGAGTAATTACCAAGAATCGGAATGTACACTCTGCTTTCTCTTTCTTTACTTGACGTATTACCTTGAAGATCTATGCTTACGTTTACTACTTCTTGTCTGTTTTGAAATCCAGTACTTAGTGATAATTCATGTTGCCATTTACTATCAGGTTTATTGTTGAATGTTATCCCGTTTTCAATATGAGCACCAAAAGTGAAATGAAAATTGTTTCTACTCATCCATTGAAGTGAGAGTCCGGCTAAATATTCAACCTTCTTAAAGGTGCTTGTGTCCTTCTTTGCTTTGTGTCTTAGATCAAGATTTAATCCTAATTCTGGTCCGGTAGGGTTTAAGTATGATATTCCTAGGTTTGTCTGACTAAAAAGAAAACTCGAAAAAAGGATGAAGATTATCGCAATGATTTGTTTCATGTTGTATTGATGCTTTTGATATTCGATTGGTTGGGTGCTTTAAGTTATATATCCAGAGCTTGCTCCACTTTTTATTCACTGAGATTAAAAATAAATCTAATTTTATATTATGACTATTAAACCCTCTACTTTGTATTTTCTGAACATTAAAATTATTCTTTCTGGACTATTAGTTTTTCCAGTTTTCTTAAAGGCTCAGGTTTCTGAGGAAAGACTAGTTTCTTTTTCTCAATTATACTCAGAACTAAGGTTTTTCTATCCCAACAAGACAACAGAAGATGATTGGTGGAGATTTCTAGTAAATGGAATTAATGTCATTGAATCAGAAAAGACCAATGATATCCAATTGTTTGATTCAATTTTTAAACCAGTTTGTCCAGAGATTGAAATTTAAGATAAGAGAGTAAGTATTCCAGAAAAGAATATTTATGACAATCCCGTTTATTGGCAGCACAGATCTCATATGTCGTCAGAAAGCACTTATTATCAGTCTACTATTATTAATTATGATACAATAGGTTTTTTGGAGAATGGATTAAGCTTTAGTAAAAGATTGACAGAAGAGTATGATAGCATAAAGGTAATTATAACTCATCAAAACATAGATCCTAATATTAATAACAAGTTAGATTTATCATTGTATTCATGGGGTTGGCAATCCGGAAAACAAAACGAGAGTCATGAAGAAATAA
>CBFIFL010000117.1:0-1562 GCA_965661855.1 Flavobacteriales bacterium | reverse complement strand
CTCCCATACTACATTATTGTTCCCTTTTGGTTTAATAATAAAACTACCATACATTCCCATATGAACATGAACAATACTGGCTACATGACAATGATATAAATATGTACCGGGATGAGGAGCAATAAAGGTATATGTAGAATCTTGAATATGCTCCAAAACAAATGAAGTTTGCGGTACCCCATCGTTTGCTTGATCTACATCCAAGCCATGCCAATGTATTGTATGTGGTGCTCCCTGAGATTGATTCCTAATAGAAATCACCACTGTATCGCCTTCTACAGCATAGAGGGTTGGTCCTGGCAATGGAGGGTATTTACTTCCTTCGGAAAACCCCCAAGTCGAAATCTGAGTACTATCCCAAAGTATTTTGTTAAACGAAGTCCACATTTTCATACGGTACTCGACTTTTGATTGTGTATAGCATGAAAACACCACCATTGACAGCATTAATAATAAAAAACTCTTCTTCATCAGTTATAAATCTTCATCATCATAAACATTCCACTTGGATATACTCTATTTTTTGAAACCGCCACCAAATTATGATCATGGACAGGATAATCTCCAGGTTTGTCAGGAACTAACCTTAAAATGTATCTTTCATAAGGTTCCATAAGAAATGTGTCTTTTTCTCTTCCAATGTAATTTTTATGCAAGCCTGAATACATTATTGAGCAATGATATCCATGAAAGTGAATAGAATGATAGGCTTGACCAGTATTAACGATATTAATGTAAATTGTATCTCCTACCCTTCCGGAAACCGATGCAAGAGTATCACTTTCAAGTAAAGACTTAAGCTTTCCGTTAATCAGAAAATAATTAGGCTTATATGCTGTTTGATCAAATAGATCTTCATTCCTTATTTTGAAACTTAATGAATCATTAAAATCCTTCAAGTTCCAATAAAAGTTAACTTTTGACTCATTTTCCACTTTTAGTATTGTAGACAAACCAATTTTCGAATAATCACCTACAGAATTTAAAAGATGAACTCCTTCCTCCAGACCAAAAATTGAATCCATTTTTATTTGATGAGAAGGAACATCTAATAAGAATGATGAATTAGCTATTTCAAAACTGTGGTCTACAGAGTCATTATTAATCAAGTAAAGAATAAGTGTATCATAAGGTGATTTACTAATGATACTATTTTCTGTAGAAAATAAAGAATCCTTATTGAAAGATATGTACGGAAAAGAATCCGTTTCAGATATAAAGCAGCCTGAGTTTACGTAGAGTGTATCAAACACAACTTCAGCTTTTACAAATGAGCTCATTAACAACAATGTCATCATTAGTGTTTTCATAATTACTCAGAGATAAAGTTTGAAATTCACGTAACTAAAGTAGGTAATTTCAGCACTAAATAAAACTCATTTTAAAATTTGTAAATTGCCGAAAAAAACAATGTTTATGAAATCAATTTTCACAATTATCGCTAGTTTAACTATCTCTTTTACTTACAGTCAAAGCTTTTCGGTTGAAACCAATGACACCAGTTTTACAGGTCTAGCCATTCAGTACGACTTTGGTGGTCACATTGAAATGGACAATCTGTT
>CBFIFL010000116.1:0-1572 GCA_965661855.1 Flavobacteriales bacterium | reverse complement strand
TTCTATTTCACATGGAAAGGGGAAATCTATCAAAGTATTGAAGGAACTACATTTTCCTGATTCTTTGGGTTTACTTTACTCTTCCTTTGCATATTTCCTCGGTTTTAAGGTTAATTCAGGAGAATATAAATTAATGGGATTGGCTCCCTATGGAAACACAGGCTCAGGAAAAGTTGACTTATATAAAAAAATAATAACCACTAAACTGATTAAAATATACCCGGATGGTTCTATTCGTTTAGATCAGAGTTACTTCAATTATACGGTTGGCTTAACCATGGTCAAGCATAAAAAGTGGGAAGCTTTGTTTGGTTTTACTAAAAGAGACGCTGAATCTGAATTAAAGCAAGTGCATTGTGATTTGGCCTTGGCTATTCAGCAAGTTTGTGAGGAAATCGTTTTTTTAATGGCAAAAGAGGCTAAACGATTAACTAAGTGTGATTATTTATGCATGGCAGGAGGAGTTGCTTTGAATTGTGTTTCAAATGGAAAACTTTGGAAAAAAGGCCTTTTTAAGGAAATTTACATTCAACCTGCGTCAGGTGATTCTGGAGGTGCACTCGGAGCTGCTTTGGCAATAAATCATATTTATTTCAATAAAGACAGACATATTGAAAAGGGGACATATGATAAAATGCATGGAGGCTTTTTAGGTCCGAGTTACGGTAGTAATGAAGTAAAAGAAACATTAGATCAGTTCGATGCTGTTTATAATGAATTGGAGAATATAGATGAAGTTATTGAAACTACGGCCGCTTATTTAAGTCAGAATAAAATAGTAGGATGGTTTAAAGGAAGAATGGAGTTTGGTCCTAGAGCGTTAGGCGGAAGAAGTATTCTTGGAAATGCAAGTAATTCAGAGACTCAGTACAATATGAATTTGAAAATTAAATATAGAGAGAGTTTTCGTCCGTTCGCACCAATGGTCCTGAAAGAAGATGTCGAAAAGTATTTTGAATTTAATCACGATTCTCCATATATGCTTCAGGTTCATCCTGTTCAAAAGAAGATTCGTTTACATCTTCCAGAGAACTATGATTCATTATCAATGAAGGAAAAATTAAAGATTAAAAAGTCTCATTACCCGGCAATTACTCATGTAGATTTATCATCAAGGATTCAGACAGTTAACGAGGCTGAGAACCCCAATGCTTATAAGCTTTTGCAGGAATATAAGCGTCAAACTGGAGATGGAATTTTAGTTAATACAAGTTTTAATGTTCGAGGGGAGCCTATTGTTTGTAATCCTATAGATGCTTATCAGTGTTTTATGAGAACTGATATGGATGTTTTAGTTATTGGAAACTGTATTTTTGAGAAGCAGAAACAGCCTCAATGGGGTGATTCTTCAGATTGGCGAAAGGACTATAAACTGGATTAAATATGGAGTTTTTAAAAGATCTATGGAGTTTTATGAAAGAACGAAAAAAGTTCTGGTTAGCTCCGATTATCATATTCTTATTATTGATAGGATTCTTTCTTTTTCTTGCCGGTTCATCCGCTACTGGATCTTTGATTTATACTCTTTTTTAGCAATATGAAACTGATCACGAAAAGAGATAGGATAGAGGT
>CBFIFL010000115.1:0-1656 GCA_965661855.1 Flavobacteriales bacterium | reverse complement strand
AACCCAGTATGGTCATGTGAAATTCGGTCAAGGCACAAGTGTAGAGCAGCAAAAGCAATTAAACAACGTCATAATCTATCCAAATCCTTCGGATGGAATTTTCTACATTAAAGGAGAGTTTATCACAGGAACTATCCTAGATGTAAATGGGAGGCAAGTACTTGATATTAATTCGAAGCATTTTAACTTACATGAACTGCCAAAAGGAGTTTACTTTGCAAAGTTTGAAACAGAAGAATATTACAAAACGATCAAACTTATTAAACAATAAATTCTTTCGACTTTCAAGGATTATTTATTGTTGAATAAAGTATATCAACAACGTAGTTTATAATTGCTTTTAACGCTTCTGTTGTTTACTTTCAAAGAACCTAACTTAACAAATTTATTTTATGAAAAACATCTTATTAGTCGCAGCTTTAATTGCGATGTCGCTTAATGTCTATTCTCAATGTAATAGCGGAGAGGTAGAGACAACAATTGAAATTCATACCGATAATTACGCCAATGAAATTTATTGGGAACTCGTTCCTTCAGGAAATGATTGTGGCAATGGAACTATCTTCTCTGGAGGGAATACTGCTGTGGGCTGTAATGGATCTGGGGCACAAGCTAATCCTTCAGGCGGTTACGCTAACAATGTAGAAATTACAGAAGGTCCTTGGTGTTTATCTGATGGGGTTTCATATGATATCGTAACCATTGATGATTGGGGTGATGGAGGCCCAAGTTATATAGTAAGTATAGAAGGTTTCGCTATGCACGAGTTTAGTACAACTGGAGGGACAACGACAAGCACGTTTACTGCGGAACTACCACCTAGTTTAGAAGTTGAGCTACATGAAATCACAACTCCTGCCTTTATTGATAAAGGTAATATCACTCTTTCCGGAGAAATTAAAAATAATGGAGCCACAACAATTACGTCTTTTGATGTTAATTATTCTATAGACAATGGAGTGGCTATCACTTCGAACATTAGTAACCTTAGTATTGAGCCTTTTCAAGAAACGGTAATAGATCATCCTTTAAATTGGGAGGAGTATAATGCAGGTGAATACAATGTAAAGCTATGGTTGTCAAATATTAATGGGGAGGAGTCTGATTTTGACATTACAAATAATGAGCAAACAAAGTTGATTACATTGAAAGACCGTATACCGAATATTATACCTAGTTATTTTTCTTCTTCTGCAAGTTTAGAATTTAAAATAATAGCAAACTCTAGTAATCAAGTTTCTATGCCAACTGATTTAGACTTTCATCCAAACGGAGATTTATGGGTAATCAATAGAAATACAGAAAACACTGGGGGTAGTACTGTTAAAATCTCAAATCCTTCGTCTGAAAACCGCTCAACGCTTTGGCAGAGAGATGGAAATGCATGGCACTTTATGTCTGTACCTTCTGCAATTGCTTTTAGTGATAATGGAAATTTCGGAACTACAACTTCTGTTTTTGATGCCAATCATAACAGTAGTACTTCTCCTTTTACAGGTCCTTCACTATGGTCTAGTGATCCTGAGATTTACGCTCAACCATCTGGTGGTAATGGTAGTCATTTTGACATGTTACATGCTAGTCCTTATTGCATGGGAATGTCTGCTTATCATGACAATGCATTTTGGGTTTTTGACAAGTATAACAATGACATTG
>CBFIFL010000114.1:0-1733 GCA_965661855.1 Flavobacteriales bacterium | reverse complement strand
AAAATCAAGGTATGATCTGTTTCGTCAATATTCAAAAACAAGGATCGAGCTAACCTGCTGCTACCAATCAAAAACTCATTTCCTGGCGTTTGATTGTAAAAATCTACTCGATAAGTATATTTTTCCGCTTCAGTGTTTAACATAGAATCAACATACATAGTGTCAGTTAGCACCGAGCTTTGGTAAACATTTGTCTCCACACCTTGCTCATCTCTTCTAATCAATTGATACTCGAATGGACCCGGAGTTAACAAAGAATCAATTTCTAAAGGGGTACTCCATTGAAGTAAAACCCTACCAGAATCAGCATGAGTCTTCAACACGGAAACGTGAGTTATTACGGGTACAGACTTCGTAAACTCAAAGCAATATTCATTGGACGCCATTGATTCTGATCCATCTTCATAACAAGCTATAACTATGTAACAAGATCGATCATCAAGAACATCTTCATCCAACACGTCAGTATAGCTCGTGTCTGCCGGTAAACTGGTCCCTATTAAATCATATCCAGTATAAGCTGGAACACCTGTTTCACAAGGATCAGGTTGAAAATTATAATAATCTCCTTTATAGATTTTATAGCCCGTTAAGCTTTGACATTCGGCATGACTCCAATGCAATACCGGGTTAATTCCTTGAGGAATTATAGTATCAATCGAAACAGCCGGAGCCACCACTTGAATCTCTGAAATAGCTTGTGCAGAAAGGTTGACCGGAGTACCATTATCTGTAGCAGTAAATAAAACCGTATAAGGAGAATTTCGAATATGAGAACATTCACTTTGCCAAGTAAAAACAGAGTTTACAAAGGAGAAACCTTGAGCGTCATTGAATTCAGCCGGACTAACAGAAAGATCATATAAGCCAGAAACTGAACTAAGAGATATTTCTTGGATAACATTGTTATCATTAGCAAAAACACTAAATGAAAGGGAATCTCCAGCGATTAAGCAATGTGGACTGGGAGCTGAAACAATTGGCGGTTCATTGGTGCAGTTATAAACAGTAACTTGTATATCTCTTAGTATAGATCCCATAAGCACACCTTGCCTCCATTCTTCTATCAAAATGGCATAGTTGTACTCTCCTGTCGTATCAGGGATCCATGTGAATGAACCCGTATTTCTATCAAGCTCAACTCCAGCAGGAATAAAATAACCGGCAATATCATTCCCATCAGCACCTTTACAGCTAACCAAAGTATATGTAAGGCTATCTCCATCAGCATCCCATGCACCCGGATTATGAATAAACAACTCACCAATACATGCATCATCGATTGGTGGATATAACAAATCGGGAGACGTATTGATTCCATAGAAAGGAGATATCACTATCTCTGACTCCACATAAAACGATTGATTTACACTTGCCAACATATTCTTGATATCACTATTTCTATTTCCATCTTCAAAGTATAGCTTATAAGCAGCAGGCCCTGCATAAGTATGTGTTGCTACATACTCATTTCTTTTAATATCATTACCTACAAGTAAGCCCTGATGCTCGCCATTCATATTTACGGGACCATTTGATCTTAATACAATTTCACTACTCCCATCGCCCCAAAACAATTCTAGTTCTGAACGATCTGCGGTACTTGATGAGACAGAGTAGGTAATAATAGTTACACGATATGTATAGTTAGAGATACGCTCATAGATAATTTCCCCTGCCCTATTATGAGTTGCTTTCAAGCTAAATGCTGAAAACACAATAGTTACAAGAAG
>CBFIFL010000113.1:0-1762 GCA_965661855.1 Flavobacteriales bacterium | reverse complement strand
TGTTTGAATCGTAGCCCAAACACTTAACCATCCATGATTACTATAAACATCACCTAAACAATCCATAGTTCTATCACCCCAGTCATTTGGTACACTTGAAATTTCATTACCCGATTTGTCTAAATATAAAACTCTTTTCTGCAAATTATCAAACCTTACAGTAAATTGTGTCTGACCTTGAACATTTGTGTAACGAAAATCTTTAACGTTTTCATTAATTGTTACTGCACTAGTAATTAAAGACAATTGTATCTGATCTTTTTCATCTCTTAAAAACGTTAATGCTTCTTTTTGAATTAATGAATGTTCCTTTGGTTTAACTGAAACAACAGAATACATGGGGTTACCAGAAGGCCTGATAACCTCTGCTTCTGAAAAATCGAAGTTCTCCAGTCCACCAGTTTTAAAACTAGTCGTTTCACCTGTCATATCAGATAGATATGAATTAATTTGATTTAATTCTTTTTCCTGGGCAATAACTACATCATACTCAACAATAACCTTATCATTAAGGGTATCATCTTCTAAGCTTGTTGTGCAAGAAACCGTTCCTAAGATTACTGCTACTGAAAATAATAATTTTCTTTTCATTTAATTTGTAAAATTTACACCTGCTTTTAAGGGTTTCGGTATTTCCCTGAGGATCCTTGAAACAAATTTAAATACACTAACAAGACTTAAAATGTATTTTTACTTCTTAAAGTAGCGGAATTTCTGCCATAACTAAGTAACAGCAATATTTACGCATTAAAACTTATTACTTTTTCATTAGATTCGCAGATCTTTAAAGGAAATTTTTAAAGCAATGATTAAACACCCTGAGATAAACATTAAAAAGATTAGAGAACTAAAGAACTATTCTAGAGATTACGTAGCTGACTGTCTTAACATTTCGTTAAGAGCTTATACAGACCTTGAAAATGGGAAAACTAAGCTCAGTATAGATCGTCTTAACGAAATAAGTAAAATATTAAATGTAGATCCTATTCAAATCCTAACATTTAATGATGCAAGACTATTTGAAACGTCATATTAAATAGTAAAAGCCTCGTTTTAATAGAAATCACCTGAAAAAACATCTTGGTTGTTAGTCCAAATCATAGAATTTGTATCTGTTAACTAAATTAGGAATCATGTATCCGTAATCAGAAAAACTTGGTTCACCATAGTAAACGTTTAAAAATATATCTAGCTGTCTAAAACTGATATGGAAAACTTCCTTTAAACGACACAACTCCCGACTATAAAAGCCGGGAGTTGTATTAATTAATCAAACTAATATCAAATGAGGCACATCCTCAATCGCTATTTATAATTTAAAATCTACCAAATGCTTTGGCATTAATTCTCCTTTTTCAAGAGTCTCTAATTTCTCCTTTTCTTTTATAGGATGAGCTTGACCTTTTTCGTCAATCATAACCACTGCGGGTCTTAATGCAATGAACTGCATGGATTGAGTGATATTATAAGCTCCTACATGATGAACTACAACGTGATCTCCTGAGTTCAATGGAGGCAGTGTAACCGATTCTCTATCGACATCGATATTCATACATAACGGACCATATAAAACACAGTCTTCTGTATGCTGACCGAATGATTGTGCTGGCGATACTTTATGATCGTACCAGAATGAAGTAAACATGATGTTTACACCAAAGTCTAAAATCGTCGCTCTTCTTCCATCTGATAGACGCTTGTTCGATATAACCGAACCTAATAAGAATCCAGCATCATCAATCAAAGCTCTACCTGTTTCTAA
>CBFIFL010000112.1:0-1896 GCA_965661855.1 Flavobacteriales bacterium | reverse complement strand
TCCAGTAACACTGCAATCTGCCAACGTAGGACTTAAAGTTCCTTCTGTAATAACTAGATTACCTGCAACCGTAATATCCGCATCAGCATCATTACAGCTTACCACATCGGCTGTAGCATCTTTATTTATAGTTAAATTGTAAAACTCAATTCCATCTGGGTCATCTATTACTGAGTTTGCAGAGCCATCGAAAACAACGGTACTAGATCCGTCTGTGAAGGTGTAATTATTGGTGAAATTGTCAGCAATTGAAAGCGTACCCGTATTCATGGTAATAACACTTGAAGAGGTAATTGTGCCATTACAGTCGAGGTTAGCAGCTCCGTTGAAGGTGAAATTAATGATATTATGGTAGGTGTTTATGTCTCCATCAACAGTTAATGTATTTCCTTCTGCAACGACAAAATCTGCTGTTCCACCTGTTGTGTTACTCATCTGTAAATAAGCTATTTGCCAACTAGAATTTAAACTGTAATCAAATTGATTATTCCCCATAACCACACGCACGCTGGAGCTATTGGCTGGGGTATCACAAAAAATAGTATTAGAGCTAGTTCCCTTCAAACGTAAAGATTTGGTCGCTCCACCAGTATTTCGAACTCCAGAAGTACCGTACATGGTTAAATTTCCTTCTAAAGTAATGTCGTATGTCGAGGTGCTAATGGTCATATAGGCATCATTGTCCATGGTTATATTACCAGTTAAGGTAATGGCAGCAGCTCCACCTATTAATTCACCATCGGTAATTGTTGTAGTGCCATTAACGGTTAAATCTGCCAATGTTGGTTGAAGAGTTCCCTCTGTAATTACTAAATCACCTGCAACAGTAATATCTGCATCGGCATCTTCACAAGTAATAATATCGTCAGTTGCGTCTTTGGCAATAGTCAGGTTATTAAAAGAATAAGAAGCAGCGTTGGATTCAAACTGACTATTCGTACTACCATCCATCACAAAAGTAGATGTCCCATAAGTGAAAGTACCACTGGTCCCCCTCCATAGATCTCCATTACAATACACAGTTCCACTACCCGCATCAAAAGTTCCACCACTAGTAAACAACCTAAGAGTACCGGAAGTGTTATTAAAATCCAATGTCCCGGATCCCATGGTAAACGAAGCCCCAGAACCATGCGACATCCAAGCATCACTTGTGGCATTTATAGTCATATTAGCCGTTCCTGACAAAGTTATGGCACCATTTGCGTTATTATACAGTGTACCTGAAACTGTGGAAGTAACACCAGAAGAAACAGTAAAGCTTCCTGAACCATATACCTCTACACCTCCAAACGTAAAATCATTATTCAACGAAACCGATGCAGAAGCATTAATTTTAAAAATAGCCCCAGAAAGATCTCCTGTCCCAGATATAGTTTTAGTAGCTCCAGTCATCCTTACTTGACCAGCATTTGAACAAGATATACTTGCCCCTGCACCAATACTCAAATCACCATTAACCTCCATATGATCAGCAGTAGATGAAAGAGTTAAGGTTGCACCTGCTTCAAGTGTTAAATCATCAGAATAGATGGTGCCAGCTGTTCCTGAGTAAATAGGCATATTCCCCCCTGTAGGAGAGGTTGGAATCGTTACATTGTCCGAAGAAGTTGGTTTACCACTAGGACTCCAGTTACTGTCATTTGTCCACCATTGATTTGTTCCAACCCAGGTTTTATCCGTAGCAAAACCAGTCTGGAAAAATAAAAATGATATGAAAAGTATAATTGTAGTTCGCATGTGAGAAATTACAAGAAGAATTCAATTCGAACTTACAGATTTAAACTAAAATCACGAAAATCTGGAAAGGAAATCGTAGTTCAATTAAAGGAAAAAAACATTTAAATAAAGGGAAAATATTTATTCAAGGGACTTCCGGAAAGCAGATGGCGTTTG
>CBFIFL010000111.1:1832-2128 GCA_965661855.1 Flavobacteriales bacterium | reverse complement strand
TATTGTTATTCATTCTAAACCAGCTTATTACAAAACTCTTGACACTTCTTTATGAAACAATAGTGAAACACAAAAGAACGCCTTACTAAATATACTTACTTTCACTCAAACTCTCGGTTTCTATACATGTGTTTATCTAGTGAAAACCTGAATATTCTTTTTTAATTAAACATTTTGTCTATTGTATACATCCAGAAAGCTACTCAGGGATACAACTTTGGGGTTGTTTTAGTTATTCTGATGCGTTGCCCTCTTTATTTCCTAGTTCCTACTGTTATATTTTTTATAAATAGCAC
>CBFIFL010000111.1:1554-1822 GCA_965661855.1 Flavobacteriales bacterium | reverse complement strand
TTTCATATGAAAAGTATCGTTTTTAATATATCCATTAAAACGACCTGAAGCAAGACCTTCACATTGAAAAAACACAACTGAATCCATTGAGTAAATGAATAATTCGTTAGGGCACAAGCTGACACCTTTATATGGCTGAATTATATATTGCCCCTGTTTTAATGATGAACTACAAGCCAGTAAAAATGTACAACCGATTAAAAAGATATACCTCATATTTTTTATTTAGAATCATTAAGTAGTTTATTGTAAACCGTCAGCATAAAGT
>CBFIFL010000111.1:0-1544 GCA_965661855.1 Flavobacteriales bacterium | reverse complement strand
GATAGACAATTTAAGAAATCAAAAATCATTAAATTGTTTAATATGGCAAAGAAGCAAAGCGCCACGTCGTTAATTAAAGACTTAAAAAGAAAGACTCGTAAAACCTATTCTTCGGAAGAGAAGATTAGGATCATTATTGAAGGAATGCGAGGAGAATGCAGTATAGCAGAGCTGTGTCGTCAAGAAGGAATCTCTCAGGCCAATTACTATAAATGGAGTAAAGACTTCATGGAAGCTGGTAAGAAGCGATTAAATGGAGATACTCAAAGAGAAGCTAATACAGAAGAAGTTCATGGGCTGAAAGGAGAGAATCATGACTTAAAGGAACTAGTGGCTGAGTTATCACTAGAGGTTCGAGTGCTTAAAAAAAGCTTACGTGGAAACGATTAAAACGTAAGAGGTATATGCATTACAGTCCATCAGAAAAGCTTGAAATCATAAAGCTTGTTGAACAATCAGATTTAGGAGTAAACAGAACTTTAAAGGAATTAAAGGTTCATAAAAGCACTTTTTATAAATGGTATCAACGTTATCAGTATGAGGGAAAAGAAGGTCTTCAACGAAAGAAATCTTCGGTTTTATCATGGAATAGGATTAACGATGCTGATCGAGATAAAATAGTTGAAATAGCCTTAGATAAACCTGAATTATCATCACGAGAGATAGCTTGGTTTATTACTGACAACCTAGGCTACTACATCAGTGAATCCAGTGTTTATAGAATATTAAAGGCAAATAATCTTGTAACTGTAGCTCCTTTTAACATCATTAGTGCAGGGGATAAATTCCAAGATCCGACTAGACGAGTAAATGAAATGTGGCAAACTGATTTTACCTATTTTAAAATATATGGTTGGGGTTGGTATTATTTATCTACCATTTTAGATGATTACAGCAGGTACATCATACACTGGAAGTTATGCTCGACAATGAAATCCAATGATGTACAAGAAACCATAGATGAAGCATTATTGAAAACTGAATTAAGCACTGTCCCAAGGCTTTTATCAGATAATGGGTCCTGTTACATATCAAAAGATTTAAAGGAGTATTTAACTGAAATAGAGATGGACCACGTTCGAGGAAGACCAGCTCATCCTCAAACACAAGGAAAGATTGAGCGTTATCATAGGACCATGAAAAATGTTATCAAACTGGACAACTATTTTAGCCCAGGTCAATTAGAACAGAGTATGCATACTTTTGTGGAGTATTACAACCAAAAACGCTATCACGAATCAATTCAGAACCTGACTCCTGCAGATGTCTTTTATGGTCGAGCTGAAAGAATACTCAAACGCAGAAAAAAAATAAAAACTAAAACCCTTAGTGAAAGGAAAAAACAGAATCAAAAATTAAATGTAAATTCGTTTAAGTCTATCTTGTTTTGATAGATAAAAAGTCTCTTTTCGGCTGAAGACATACATTGCGATATAATATATATTATGTTAAATAGGACTAAAGGAGAATTGACTTATTCACATAATAGCATCACTTCTTTATAAATAATCGCCCCTATTACTTTACTACACTTCTGAATCTTT
>CBFIFL010000110.1:0-2364 GCA_965661855.1 Flavobacteriales bacterium | reverse complement strand
ATGATTGTCCTGGCATTTGTAAAGCTCTTTGATGCGAAGTGGTTTTTGCATAAATAGCTACTACTTGATTGTCAGTTGTTTTATAAAATTTAGTTCCTGAGGCTTTTTGAGCCAATAAAGAGGATAAATCATTAGACTTGATGTCTATAATCTGCTTTTCAAAAGTCACCGACTTTTCAAACTGATCGTACACTTTGTAAGCATTGTTTTGACTCCAAGCCGATTGAATAGTCATCATGACTAAGCTTGCGATTATTAATAGTCTCATAAGTTGTAAGTTAGGTCGCTAAAAATAAAGAAATTAAAGGGTTTTCAGAGTGATTGAGGATAAATCTAAAACAAAAAAGCCCTATAACGATGTATAGGGCTTTTAGTATTGTTGTCAGTTGTCTATCTAATCATACCAGCAGCAACGGTTTCGTTGGTTGCTTCATCAACTAGAATAATACTTCCTGAAATTCGATTCACTCTGTAGTCATCAGTGAAAACTGGCATGGCGGTTTTTAAAGAAACCTTACCAATCTCATTTAATTGTAATGGAGAGTTGTCTTCGATGTTCTCAATCTTCTCGATGTCTACCTTATTGATAACACCATTAACGATACATCTTACCTCGTTTGAAGTGTGTCTTAAAATATACTTTCCTCTTGGCTTTAAAGGAGTTTCACTCATCCAACACATCATTACATCCAACTCTTTTTTATTGTCTGCTTGATTATCCGTTTTAACGATCATGTTACCTCTAGAAACATCAATTTCATCTTCTAATGTAAATGTAACCGACATTGGAGGGAATGCCTCTTGGATATCACCGTCGTAAGTAGATATTGTTTTGATCTTAGAAGTTTTACCTGTTGGTAATACCATAATTTCGTCTCCAACTTTAAATACACCACCAGCAACTTGACCAGCAAATCCTCTGAAATCATGGTATTCAGTTGATTGAGGTCTAATTACATATTGTACTGGGAATCTAGGGTTTTCGAAGTCTCTATCATTATTGATAGGAGTACTTTCTAAAACCTCTAAAAGTGTCTTTCCTGTATACCATGAAGTAGCTTCACTTCTATTTACCACGTTATCACCAACTAATGCAGAAATTGGAAGGTATTCAACACTCCCTAAATCAAGCTTTTCAGCGATAGCTGTATAATCAGCTTGTATTTTTTCAAATACAGCTTGATCATAGTCCACTAAGTCCATCTTATTAATACATACCACAATGTGAGGTATTTTCAATAAGTGAGCAATATAAGTGTGACGGTAAGTCTGCTCAATAACTCCTTTTCTTGCATCGATTAAGATGATTGCAAGATTAGCAGTACTAGCACCAGTTACCATATTTCTAGTATACTGGATGTGTCCTGGAGTATCAGCAATTATGAATTTTCTTTTTGGTGTAGCAAAATATCTATACGCTACATCAATAGTAATTCCTTGTTCTCTTTCAGCTCTTAAACCATCGGTTAAAAGAGCAAGGTTAGTGTGTTCTTCACCTTTAAGCTCAGATGATCTTTCAATAGCTTCCATTTGATCTTCGAAAATAGATTTCGAATCATAAAGCAATCTTCCGATCAGTGTACTTTTTCCGTCATCAACACTACCTGCAGTGGTGAATCTAAGCAGTTCCATATCTAGGTAACCTGCAGTAGAAAAATCTGTCATTTTATATAAAGTAATTCGTTGTTAAAAGTATCCTTGTTTCTTACGGTCTTCCATAGCAGCTTCTGATCTTTTATCATCAGCTCTAGTACCTCTTTCTGTCGTTCTAGTAGAAGCAACTTCCTCGATAATTTCTTCAAGAGTAGCAGCTTCTGAATCTACAGCACCAGTACATGTCATATCCCCAATTGTTCTGTATCTAACAGTTTTGTTAAAAGGAATTTCAGTGTCTCTAGTGTTTAAAGCATGTGACTTATATAAGTATGTACCGTCTCTTTCAATTACCTCTCTTTCGTGAGCAAAGTAAATGGAAGGAATCCCGATGTTTTCTCTCATTATATATTGCCAAACATCCATTTCTGTCCAGTTTGATATTGGGAAAACCCTGAAGTTTTCGCCCATATGTTTCTTTCCATTATAAATGTTCCAAAGCTCAGGACGCTGGTTTTTAGGATCCCATTGTCCGAAATCATCTCTATGAGAAAAGAATCTTTCCTTAGCTCTCGCTTTTTCCTCATCTCTTCTAGCTCCACCCATACAAGCGTCAAGCTTTAAATCTTCGATAGCCTCTAAAAGAGTTACTGTTTGCAACGCGTTTCTACTTGCATTAAAACCAGTCTCTTCAACTGCTTTTCCTTCATTAATAGAGTCTTGAACCAATTTTACAATTAGTTTTCCACCAGTTTCTTCCATTAACTGATC
>CBFIFL010000109.1:0-2517 GCA_965661855.1 Flavobacteriales bacterium | reverse complement strand
TTGCAGGGATGACTTTAAGAGCGGTAATGTATCCGTTTAACAATACCGATTTGTCTGTTTGTTATGATTCCAGTCCGCTGTTTAATTATATTCCAACAACGGTCTTTTGTACCGGAGAAGAGGTGTCTTTTAATAATCAAGTATTCGATGCAGATCTAGATAGTTTGGTGTATTTCTTTGCTAATCCTATGGATACCTTAGGAGCAGCATCTTGTCCTACTTATACATTAGAAGAACCTTGCGTCAATATCTTAGATTTTAATACCGGTTACAGTGTCGATTCTCCATTGCCTGATGATAATATACATCCGGATAACGAAGCCATTACATTAGACGCTTCCATTGGTGAAGTTTCTTTTAAAAGCAATACCACAGGCCGATTCATTACGGTCTTAGGCGTTAAATCGTATAAATGTGGTCAATTGGTTTCAGAGGTATTTCGAGAAGTACAATTGGTATTGATTAACTGTGCTGGTGGGAATGATATCCCAGCGGTTAAGATAAATGATGCAGACTTTTTTGAGGATGTCTATTATGATACGGTTGAGGTGGGTGATTTAGTCAATTTAGATTTGGCTTTTTACGATGATGATGTTACCTCAAGCAATGATCAAATCATGACGCTTTATGCTAGCGGAAATCAGTTTGGAACCGGTTTCAACAATCCATCTTCAGGGTGTACCAATAATTCCTGTGCTACCTTATTAAATGTGGGAGGACAATCAAGTGATTCGATAAAAACGACCTTCAATTGGCAAACCAGTTGTAACCATGTTGCAGATGTAGGTTCATGCGAAAAATTCAATAATACTTATTTGTTTCACGTTTTGGTGAAAGATGACTTTTGTCCAATGCCAGGTGAAAAGAGTCTTACTATAGCCATAACCGTTCAAGCGAAAGAATATAGTGAACCGGCATTGTTGACATGCGTTTCAGAAGACGGTTTGGGATCAAATGTATTGGATTGGTCGGTTGCTCAAGATAATGGTGGATCATTTAGTCATTATGGTGTCCATTCTTCTCAAAGTTTAAGCAACGGTTATCAAGAAGTTCAGATTAGTGATATCAATCAGAATCAATACGATCATACGGGAGTAAACTTAGGAACAACTGATCCTACCTATTATTATGTGTCAACTAATTCAGGATGTCACAGTTTAGATCAATCGGTGTCGGATACCATTTCAAATGTTGCTTTGACAGGAACATTACTTGGAAGCAATATTCTAAGAATGAATTGGAATCAGCCATACGCTAGCGGTCAAAATACAGATGACTTGTCATATATCGTGGAACGAAATATTGACAATTTATCATGGGTGAAAATTGACACCGTTCAGGCACTTACTTATACCGATACAGTTGGTGTGTGTGGTCAGAATGTATCGTATCGTTTACAGTATGATTTAGGTTCATGTACTAACATATCTACAACGCATACCGAGTTCATGGAAGATGATTTAGTGCCGGCAGTAATTAACCTAGATTCCTTGTCATACAATGATCAAGGGAATTTGGTTCTTGGTTGGGAAGCATCAAATGATCAAGATGTAAAAGCTTATATCGTGTATCTTTTTAATGGTACGGTATGGAATCCATTTGATACTGTTTTTGGAATAGATTCTACATTTTATGAGGCTTCGAGTATTGGAGGTAGTGGTGTTGAAAAATTGAGAATTGCAGCTATGGATAGCTGCTCTAATACAGCTCCGATGGGAGAGATTCATGAGTCTATTTTTCTGTCTACGGCAATTGACATATGCGATGAACAATTACTTATGGATTGGGAGGACTATGTTGGTTGGCAAACAGATAGTATTCAAATTGTAGGAAAAAAAGGATCCGGTGTTGATTCCGTATTCTTGACTTTAACTGAAGGGAGTGAATACATTTTAGAAGGATTGGAAAATAAGGAAACCTATTGTTTTTATTTAAGAGCTTTTGGAGAAGGACGAAGTGCTAGAAGTAATGAAGTATGTGTATTGGTTAACTGGTTAAATAGTCCAAACTATCATTTTTTATCCTCTGTAACTGTGGATACCAATAATCAAATAGTACTGGAGTTAATGTCCGACCCAGAGGCAAGTTTCACTCATTTTGATGTTTATCATGGTAGATCGATTGATGATCTGTCTTGGTTGATAGAGATTCCAAGAACAGATACCAGTTTTTATAGCATAATCGATACGGAGAATGATCCTTTATTGGGATCGCATTACTATTACATTGCTGGAATTGACTCATGTGATAGAGCAAGTGATACCACTCAGGTTTCTAGAACGATGGATTTTAGAACGAGAATGAATCGATCTGGAAATGTAGAATTAAGGTTTAACAGTTACATCAATTGGTTGAATGGTGTTGATACTTATAGTATCACGAGAGAAGTAGAAGGAATTATAGAATCAACTCCGATGATAGAATTTAGCTCAACAGAGGATACCTTATCGCTTGTAGATTCAGAAAATTCATCCGGTTCAGTGTGCTATATCCTAGAGGCGAAATCTCATCCAATGG
>CBFIFL010000108.1:0-2624 GCA_965661855.1 Flavobacteriales bacterium | reverse complement strand
GGGGATGCTATTGTAATGAATAAAGACGATTTTCAACAAGGAATGTCTCATGAAGAAGCAAAAAAGAAGGATTTAGGTGTTGACGCTATTGACCCACTTGAATTGCCAAAATTTATGAATCATTATGAAGAATTAAAAGATAGACCCGATTATGATGGTAAAGTAACTTTTGGAGAGGCTATAAAATGGTATAATGAAGGTACTGGAGACCCACTGTACGTTGATGCTAGAAAAATAAACTTAAGTTCGATAAATACATCAGTATTTGAAGGGCGGCCTAATTCATTGTCAATAGAATTTTTTCCTACTAGTAATAAAGGCGAAAAATATCATTATCCTCATTTTGAAACAGGACCAGTATATGGTCATATACAAGTTACTTTGCTAAACCCTAAAACAGGTGAGGTTCGTCTTGGGGTTAGTAATCCTTCAGTTCCAATGCGTTTGGATATTTTTGATTTTAGAGCTGGTTCTAAAGCTGAGACAACGGCAGATTATTTATATCCTGGTGAACCTAGTACTTTCGATATTATAATGTATAGAGATATAACAAACATTAAAACAAAAGCGATAATGGAATGGCAAGATGAAGTGATGCATGATATGTGGATAGGACCAAAGTTTTAAGTATGTTGAATTCAAGAATGAATAAGTTAAAAGTAATTCTTTTTTGTTGTTTGGTAGTTTTATCATGTCAAACCCTGGATGAAGAAAGACTCAGTGTTTTATTACCCGAGACAATTAATAGTACATTAGAAAGAGAAATTAGAGTTGGGATACCAGCATGGTGTAATATCTATTCGTTGGATGGTCAAGTGGATGTTGTAGAACTTAAGAATTATCCGAGGGAGGGTGATTTGAGTAATATTAGAAAATGGCACAAACTTAATTCAGAAGAGAAAGAGAATATTGTCAATATGCTCAATAATACATTAAAACCAAATGGTAAACAGGTTAATGAGTATACCGAACAAGTGTCAGAGTTAATTGAAGAAATTAATAATAACAATGGGTATTGTTGTTACTATTACAGAGATTCTGAAAATATTGGTTATTATAAAGAAGGGTTTGCTGACCTTTATTATTTACTACCAAATGAGAATAAAATTATTCTTGTTAGTTATTGGGATATGTGAGGTGTTTTCAAGTCGTTCCAGAATGGTATTAGGATTCATGTTCTGCATAATCCAATACATCCACCAACATATCGCAATACACATAATCAACCGATTTAATCACCTGTGAGCGTTTATCTATGAAGTTGATGATATACGTGTCATTGAATGCTAAAAGTATTTGTACGGTTCCCTTATGGTTTAATCCGTTTACGTTGAATGATACGACACCTAAGTGTTTGTTATTTGATTGGATTACTTTGAATTTAGTTGCACCGTAGGCTCGAATTAGCACAGATACAGAGTGATTATTTAGTGATAGGTAATAGAGGTGATAAGTACTCAGTAGATGCGTTAAACAGAATGCTTAGACCTATGAAAGTGCTGTATGATAAAAACATCAATGCAAAGATTATCAGACAGAGTGTGATATACAACTGGCTCAATAAAAGTAAGTACCCACTTGAAGATGTTCAGCAGATGTCTGGTCACAAATGGCCTAGTTCAACTGAGAAGTATTTGGACGAAGATTCAGAGCAGTGGAGAAAGCTGATTAATGAGCATCATCCGATGAATCTCTGGTAATTAAAAGCTACGTTTTTCTGGATTCATTCTATTATCCCAAAAGAAAATAAGCTCTACTTTTTTCTTTTTAATGCGATAGAATAAGGTGGTATGTGGAGTGATAACTGCTTTTCGCACTTTCTTGGATTTAGATGCTGGAAACATTTCTGGCATCTTTGATACTTGGTCAATAACAGAGAAAGTTTCAGATACAAAATCACCAATCTCCTTATCAGACCAATTTTCTCTTAGATATTGGATGTTACCTTCAAAGCTAAGTGAGGCTTTTGATGTCCAAACTATTTCTAAAGCCATTTACTGTATTTGTCAGTCATTTCAGAGTGTGGAATAGTCTGACCTTTGTCTGCTTGAGACAGCCCTTCTTCAATTGCTAGTTGAACATCTTTTGGGAGCTCTTCCCAAAAATCGGGATTACTACCCTTAATTATGTTTTCGATAGACTTAATAATAGATTCACTTTTGGTGAAAGTTAAATATCGTATTAGTTCAAGTTTTCTAGCTTCTAAATCCATAATTCAAAGATACGAAAAATCAAACAGAATGTTTCTTATTCACTAGGAAATCAGCAGTATATGCCTTACATCTGAATAGTTCGGAAATGAATAATCGCACCGCACATAACTCTCAGAATTTACAAGGAACTTTTTGGTCAAGTGAAAGTTATCCAACCTGTTATCGCTACGGCTTCAATGGAATGGAGAAGGATGATGAAGTGAAGGGGAGTGGAAATAGTTATACAACTTTCTTTAGGCAATACGACCCACGAATTGCTAGATGGAAGTCTATTGACCCAGTAAAGGCTGCATGGGAGAGTCCTTATGTTGCTTTTAGAAATAGCCCAATAATTTTGAACGACCCTAATGGAGATTGTCCAGATTGTGACGATGGTAAATATGAAGTGAAAGAAGGAGATAATTTTTTGGA
>CBFIFL010000107.1:0-2686 GCA_965661855.1 Flavobacteriales bacterium | reverse complement strand
TTATAGGCCTTTCCGTTAATCCTGTGTTGATATCTGACCACCTTATTTGACCTTGTTTGACCTTGTTTTGTGTAATATTTGTAACTCGAGTTACGAAACCTGTTACTCAAGGCGCCTTTTTAGCAGTTGGTTGATTCAGTTGAAAATGAACCCATTAGGGAAATTATTAATTGATTTAGAACTAACAATATGAAATTTCTTTTCGAAAGACAATGCATGTATTGTGGTACCTCTTATGTACTGTCAGCTTCCCCAAATATGTACAAACCAGGTCCGCGTAACTGGTTATTAACCGGTGAAAAGCTAATTTTTTAGCGTTATTTAGTTCTGGTTCTCAAAAAACGTTAATAAAAAAAGTCTAATTATGTTTTTAAACTTAGCTTTATAAGCAGAATTGTATTTATTTGAACCAATATCAAAGGTTGGTTTTATTAATTTAACTTAAACGACATGTCACTACTAAAGAATATATTAAGGAGAATATTGATTTGGTTAAATATTGATTTAACCAAAAATTTAAAGTACGATAGACTAACACAGAAAATAATTAAGAGATGTGTATCCAAAAACAGTATTTGTATTGATATTGGATCTCATAAAGGAGAGATTCTAGATTTGTTTTTAAAAGAGTCTCCATTAAATAGGCATATAGCCTTAGAACCAATTCCTTACTTGGCTGATAATTTAGTCAAGAAGTATTCACATAAATGCGACATATATTCTTTGGCTTTATCTAACACTAGAGGTACCAGTGAGTTTAATTTTGTAATAAATAAACCTGCTTACAGTGGTTTAAAAGAAAGGAACTATGATTTTGGAGAGGCAAAACTTGAAAAGATAAAGGTAAATATTGATAGGCTTGATAATATAGTTAAAAAGGATAAAAAAATTGATTTTATCAAAATAGATGTTGAAGGGGGAGAATTTTTAGTACTTAAAGGAGCTGTTGATATTATAAGGTTTTCTAGACCAACTATTATTTTTGAGTTTGGTCTAGGAGCAAGTGATTTCTATAATTCGACACCTGAAGACCTGTTCAAATGGTTTACAGAAGAAATGAATTATTCTATATATACATTAGAAGGTTTTATTAATAACCAAAATGGATTGGATAAATCCATATTTAACAAATTGTATTACGATAATACAGAGTACTATTTCATTGCAGCTAGTAATTAAGTGTTTTGTAATATTTTTTATTGATTATTTTTGTTTTCAAAATTTCAAAATTTTAACTCTGGAGATTTTCTTCCTATTAAAAATTAAGGTTTAAATATATTAACATGAAAAACTTTACTCTCTGTTTATTATTTCTTTTAGGTTGTTTGGTAGTACAAGCTGTGCCAGTAATTCAAAGTTTAAATTATAGTTCTTATGTAGAGCAGTATGGACTCTGTGAAATTTCAATTCGTATTTGAAGCCTTCCCCCTTTTCAGACAGTTTGTAAATATAATTATTGTGTCATTTCTTCCACTAATTTATCTCCGATAAATAACCAAGGACTCATTCCATTAAGTGATTTATGTGGATGATTTTGGTTATAATCTAATTGCCATTTATATGCTTCATAATTGACCTGTTCAATTGATTCAAATAAGTACGCATCTAAAACATCTTCCCTAAAAGTTTTATTAAAACGTTCGATATAGGCATTTTGTGCTGGCTTACCTGGCTGGATATATTGGATAGTAATCCCGTTTGATTTACAATATAAACTAAAACCCTTAGAGATAAATTCTGGTCCATTATCTGTTCTTATAATTTCTGGTTTTCCTCTTTCCATAACAAGCTCTTGAACATGTTTAACTAACCTTTCAGCTGGTATGGATATTGCTGCTGAAGTACAAAGTGCTTCTCGGTTATAATCGTCAATAATATTTAGAACTCGGAAGCGACGACCGTTTGTAAGAGCGTCACTCATAAAGTCAATAGACCATGTATGATTAAGTTTTCCAGGTGAGTGTAATGTCTTTTTTACCCGACTTGGGAGTCTTCTCTTCCTTTTTCTTCTTTTGGTTAAATTCATTTGTCGATATACTCTTAGTACACGTTTTCGATTCCATTCTAAGCCTTCATTCCTAAGCTTACCATAATAGTTATCAAAACCTCTTGTGGGGTACTTCTCTGCTAACTCGTTCAGTTTAGAGATGATCTCTGTATCATCAGGTAGTTTATTACGGTAATAAT
Source organism: Flavobacteriales bacterium (assembly GCA_965661855.1). GTDB lineage: Bacteria > Bacteroidota > Bacteroidia > Flavobacteriales_C > CBFIFL01 > CBFIFL01. Next base: position 499 of record CBFIFL010000107.1, on the reverse strand, counting down.
ACATACTACGTGATAAGCTAACTATATTACAAGCCCTGCTAACGCTTAACCCTTCTTGTTCTATGATTTCTTCTACTAGTGTTTTTCGTTCGCAGAGCTTTAGAGCTTTTTTTCGATAATGTCCTTTAAAATGCGATGATCTAAACTCAAGTCAGCATACATCTTTTTTAAACGATCATTCTCCTCTTTTAAAGATTTTAACTCCTTAAGCTGACTCGCCTCCATTCCGGAGTATTTCTTTTTCCAACTATAAAATGTTGGTTGTGCAATGCCGTACTCTCGACAGATATCTTTGGTCGATTTCCCTTGTTCATACTCTTTGAGAATCTTTATGATTTGATTCTCGCTAAATCTTGACTTTTTCATAATTCTACAGTTTAAATTTAATATTTTTAAACTGTCCGATTATTGGGGAAGTTTACCCTAGCCTTTTACAAGACTTTATAGATCAAGTAGAACGAGGTGATTTGGAAGTTAAAATTGACCAAGTTTTTCCTTT
>CBFIFL010000106.1:0-2745 GCA_965661855.1 Flavobacteriales bacterium | reverse complement strand
ACAATGCTGATATGGCAGTGAAGTTGAAGGCAAAAGCAGAACAGATTTTTGATTATTACCAAAACGAAAAGAAGAAGTAATATGAAAAAGATTGTAGCCTTAATATTCGGAATTATTTCTTTTGTCCAGTTTTCTAACGGACAAACATTTACGTACTCGGGTTCTACTGCAACTCCTGATGGTAGTACTACATGTGTGAATATCCCAGTTACTGGAGTTGCTGGAGCATTGAACTATGACTATGGTTTGATAAGTATGACGCTAAGTTTAACGAATCCGGATTTATCGGATGTTGAAGTTACTTTGATTGATCCAGCAGGGAATAGTCATACAGTTATTGATTCGTATGATTTAAGTGGAACGACTTTGTCAAATGTTACTATTTCTTCGACAGGAACGCCTATTGACGACGAAACGGGTACTTATTCTGGAACATATCGTCCAGATACATATGGTTTAAATTGGTGCGAGATTAATAATAATACGTCTGTTGGTGATGGTACTTGGCAGGTATGTGTGAATGTGCCTTCGTGGGGTAGTGCTGGCGCAATAACTTTAGCTGAATTAAATTTCGGAGCAGAGGCAGAGTCAATCTACGGAGATAATGTTGCTACTAACAGCATAACAGATCCAAATATTCCAATTATTTGTGATGCCAATGGTTACATCGGTTTTACAAATGGTTGTTACGATGTTCAGAACACTTCTGGAAACTTAGCATCTGAGTTTTGTGGAGCCTTAGATAACAATTCATGGATTTCATTTCAAGCGGATAGTACGGATATTGATATTACCGTTGATGTTTCGGATTGCTCAGATGGTACTGGAGTTCAATTCTCCATTATGACGACAACAAATTTTACAGCCTTTACAGAGGTAGATTGTGAAAACCCCCTGTCTCCAGGGTCAAATAGCGTAGATTTTAATGGTTTTGTGCCTGGTCAAATGTACTTTTTGATGGTTGATGGATGGGCTGGTGACCAATGTAAATATGAGATTACGGCGTCAAGTTTATCAGGTATTGCAATTATCGAAGCAACAGTGGATAATGCTGCAATTTGTGAGGGAGAATCTGTAAACCTGACAGGTAGTGGAGCCGATTTCTATTTCTGGTCTGCTAATCCTACGGTAACTTTTGCAAGTCCAACAAGCTCAACACAAACAGATACACCAACGGCAGATACTTGGTATATCATGAGTGGAACGAATTCTGTTGGTTGTAATACTATTGACAGTGTGCAGGTAACGGTAACGCCATCTCCAACAGCTGAAGCTGGAGCTCCAGCGGCTATTGATTGTGCTAATCCAACAACAGTGCTAGATGGATCAGGTTCTGATGCAGGAGCAAATATCTCTTATTCATGGTCGCCAAGTGTAATTTCTGGTGGAAACGTGGTTTCTGGAGGAACGACTACAGCACCAACTGTTGATGCAGCGGGAACTTATGTAATTACTGTAACAGATAATACATTGGGATGTGCTTCAACAGATAGTGTTGTTGTAACTGAGGATGTTGTACCGCCAGTTGCTTCGGCAGGAGCGGATGATGTGATAGATTGTAATAATCCATCAGTTGTATTGGACGGAACAGGTTCAGCTTCTGGATCAGGAGAAACATATAACTGGACAACGGTCGGAGGGAACATTGTTTCTGATGGAACAACGACAGGACCTACAGTTGATGCAGCAGGAACTTATACTATTGAAGTGACTGATCCAAGTAACGGATGTTCAGATACAGATGATGTGATAGTTACTATTGATATTGCAGCGCCTACTGCTGATGCAGGGACAGATCAGATTATTGATTGTGCAAACCCTACAGCTACATTAGATGGATCGGGTTCTACAAGTGGAGCAGGGATTACTTACTTATGGACTTCAGGCTTAGGAAATATTACAGCAGGTGTAAGTACAAACACAGCTACCGTTGATGCTGTAGCAACTTATACGTTAACAGTAACTGATGGAAATAACGGTTGTACAGCAACAGATGATGTTGATGTAACAGCAGGTGCAGCAGCAGTTATTGCTAGTGCAGGATTAGATATGGTTATTGATTGTAACAACTCATCAGTTACATTAGATGGAACAGGATCAGATAGTGGTGCTGGGGTAACTTATGTATGGACAACAGTTGGTGGAAATATTGTTTCTGGAGGAACAAGTGATAGTCCGGTAGTGGATGCAGCAGGAACTTATACGATTACGGTTACTTCTATTGGTTGTACAACGACGGATGATGTTGTTGTAACAGAAGACTTAGTTAACCCTACTGCTAGTGCAGGAGCAGATATGCAATTGGATTGTAATAACGCAACCTTAACGCTTGACGGTTCAGGTTCCGAAACAGGTGTAAACATCACTTATTCTTGGACAACAGTTGGTGGGAATATTACTTCTGGAAACACAACAATGACTCCTGATATTGATGCAGCTGGAGCTTATACCATAACGGTTACAAATACTACAAATGGATGTACGTCTACGGATGCTACTACCATTATTTTGGATAACACCGTTCCTACGGTTAATGCAGGAATTGATCTAAGCATTGATTGTGTAACTCCAACGGCTGCTTTGGACGGTTCAACATCCACTGCTGGTGCTGGTATAACTTACACATGGACAACAGTTGGAGGGAATATTACTTCTGGTGCAGCAACAAACACAGCTGTTGTTGATGCAGCAGGAACATATACCTTAACAGTAGACAATACAAACAATGGTTGTTCGGCAAGCGAT
>CBFIFL010000105.1:0-2933 GCA_965661855.1 Flavobacteriales bacterium | reverse complement strand
CCTATACCTATACAGATAACTTTACTGGTTGCTCTGCTTCTGAGGTATTCACCTTTGTTGTATTGGATTTGAATACTGGTTTAAACATTTTAAACCATTCTTATTCTGTTTATCCAAACCCGGTTAGTAATCAGCTTAACGTTGAAGGGAACGATATAGAGTTGATCAATGTTTGGAGTTCGCTTGGACAATTAATGAGTTCAACTAATAATCAAAAGCAATTAGATTTTAGTCAAATGTCTTCTGGTATTTACATCATTGAGGTAATTAACACCAAAGGATTCTCTACAAAACAGAGAATAGTTAAGCAGTAAATTCATCTATTGAATTATACTGTTAAATTTGCACTTCATGAGCAAGTTCAAAACAGCATTACGGTACATAAAGTATCTAAGGAAAGGAAAGTCAAAATACTTTATCCACTCCCCTTTTGTTTTTGAATTTGTTGATGAAGTGCTTTTTAACAAACATCATTTCTATGCATATGATGAAGTTGAAAAGCGACGAGACCTTCTTTTAATTTCAGATAGAAAAGTCAACGTTACTGACTTTGGAGCTGGATCTCGAGTAAATAACGACCTTATTAAACCTGTTTCTCAAATAGCCAAGAACGCTGCTAAACCAAAGAAATATGGTCAGCTGTTACACCGTATCGTTTCACACTATCAGCCTGAAACCATGTTGGAACTAGGAACCTCTTTAGGTATTACTAGTATGTATGAAGCATCAGCGAATAAAACGGGAAAACTATACACCCATGAAGGCTGTCCTGAAACAGCTAAAATTGCCCATGGTATTTTTCACGCTTATCCATTAAAAAACATTGAAGTTGTAGTTGGTGATTTTGCGAAAACTTTGGATAAAACTTTAGCTAAGATTAATAAAATTGACTACGCCTTTTTTGATGGAAATCATCAGAAAACTCCTACCCTAGAATACTTTGAAAAGTCGCTTGAAAAGGCACATGATCAAACACTATTTATTTTTGATGACATACATTGGTCTGATGAAATGGAAGAAGCTTGGGAAACAATCAAAAAACACCCTAGAGTAACTGTTACTATTGACTTATTCTTCATTGGACTAGTCTTTTTCAAACCTGATCAAGCCAAAGAAGATTTCATAATTAGATACTGACATCTTAAGTAGTTTTCAACAATTCTTTAAGTTTTCCTCAATTTACTTGGTTTTGTAGTCTGAAAAATTATTTTTGCCAAAAGTTTAACCAGCAAAATTCAAGAGAATGTATTGGACATTAGAATTGGCATCATATTTATCTGACGCACCTTGGCCAGCAACGAAGGACGAGTTAATCGACTACGCGATGAGATCAGGAGCGCCGTTAGAAGTGGTAGAAAATTTACAGGAGATGGAAGACGAAGGAGAAGCTTATGAAGCTATTTCTGAAATCTGGCCAGATTATCCCTCCAAGGAAGACTACTTATTCAACGAAGACGAATATTAGTGAATGCTAAAGAGATATAAAAAGGGCTGAATAATCAGCCTTTTTTCGTCTATTTAGCTTTTTTAAGACCTTTATACTTCCCTCTTCCAATAGAGGTTGGTATCTTTATTAGAACGGATCATTTTTTTCCGTTTAAAACGATTATCACATGTCATTTATAAATAACATTCTAAAGAAATTTTTCGGAGAAAAGTCTGATAAAGACATCAAAGAAATCCTTCCTATAGTTGAACAAATCAAATCTGAATATGCTAATCTTGCTAATCTTAGCAACGATGACTTAAGAGCAAAAACAGAACAACTAAAGGAAAAGATTCAAGATTACATCGCTAGTGATGAAAATGAAATTAGTGAGCTAAAGAAGAAAGCGGAATCTACATCTGTCAATGTGGATGAAAAAGATGCCATCTTCAAACAAGTTGATCAAATCGTTTCGAGAATTGATGTAAAGCTTGAAGAAGTTTTAAAAGAAATTCTTCCTATTGCTTACGCAATTGTAAAAGATACTGCTAGAAGGTTCACGGAAAACGAAGAGGTTATTGTTAAAGCAAATAGCGAAGATAGAGATCTAGCTAGTTACAGAGATAACGTTGAAATCAGAGAGGATAAAGCAGTTTATCACAATACTTGGGACGCAGCCGGTAATGAAGTACTATGGAATATGGTTCATTACGATGTTCAGCTTATTGGTGGAACAGTATTACACTCAGGTAAAATTGCTGAGATGCAAACTGGAGAAGGTAAAACGCTTGTTGCTACTCTACCTGTATTCTTAAATGCTTTAACTGGTAAAGGAGTTCACGTAGTAACTGTAAATGATTACTTGGCAACAAGAGATAGTGAATGGAATGCTCCAATCTTCCAATTCCACGGATTAACTGTTGATTGTATTGACAATCACCAGCCTAGTTCTATAGATAGAAAAGAAGCTTATAAAGCGGATATCGTATACGGTACGAATAACGAATTCGGATTTGACTACTTACGTGATAACATGGCTAGCTCTCCAAATGAGTTAGTTCAAGGAAAACACCATTTCGCCTTAATTGATGAAGTAGATTCTGTTTTAATTGATGATGCTAGAACGCCTTTAATTATTTCTGGAGCTACAAAGCAAAAAGTAAATCAAGAATACAGTGAGTTAAGACCAGGTGTTGAAGCTCTTTACAGTGTTCAAAAGAAGTTATTCAACGAAACCTTTACTGAAGCAAAAAAGTTAATCAAAGAAGGGAATGAAAAAGAAGGTGGAATCTATTTATTAAGATCTCATCGTGCTTTACCTAAGAGTAAATCTTTGATTAAGTTCTTGTCTGAACAAGGTATGAAGCAGCTTTTATTAAAGACTGAGTCTACTTTCTTACAAGAGAATGGTAAAAGAATGCATGAAATCGATAGCGAATTATACTTCGTGATTGATGAAAAAGCAAATTCAGTTGAGTTAACTGAAAAAGGTATTGACTTAATCTCT
>CBFIFL010000104.1:0-2964 GCA_965661855.1 Flavobacteriales bacterium | reverse complement strand
ACTGTATGTTGACCTTGACCGAAAAGATAGTTGATTTCATCACCAATTCCTATAACATTACCATCAGCAATCCATTCATAACTATCAACATCAATTCCAATTGCACCTAATTCAGCATAGTATGGATAACTATTTTGAGGTGATAAACCGATTACGGAGACACTTGGATTTACTCCTTCGACACTTACATTTGTTGAAGCAATGCAACCAGTGATTGTATCTGTTCCAACAACACTGTAAAACGCAGTTCCAGGTAAAACTTGATGGTAAAACTCATCTACATTAGCTCCATTACTCCAAATATAAGTATCTGCACCATCAACAGTTATTCTGATGCTATCTCCAACACAAGCTAAATTTTGTGAATTAATTGTAACCGTAGGATTAGGATTAACCACTATATCTATGGTTTCTGTAGAAGTACAAAAGTTAACCGGATCTGTTACTTCATAGCTAATTGCATATGAACCGGGTCCAACCGAAACGTCAAATACGGATGATGGATTACTCATACCTGTTCCAGACCATGTTCCTCCTGAGATATTTACATAATTACCTAAATCGATAATTGCTGCACTTTCACAAACTGGATCAACAGGTAATGTAATTAGGTTTGGAGCTGTTAAATCTCCAGTCACTACCACGTCATCAGTAGATGAACATCCGTTACTTGCATCAAAAACAGTAATGGTATATGTACCTGCAAGGATAGCAAAATCACTATTTGTATTCCCTGCTCCAAGAATTAAACCATCTAAAGTTGACCAAGCGTAAGTTATTGTTCCACCTGCTGCTGAAGCTGCACCATCCATTGTTGCTATTGGATTAAGACAAGATAATACTTGATCTAACCCTGCATCAGCAGTTGGAGCCGTTAAGTTTTCAGTAATTACAACATCATCTGTAGCAGTACATCCATTTGCAATATCCGTTACGGTTATCGTATAGGTACCTCCAGCATCAACTGATGGTGTTAAGGTATTATCATTTAAGGTGATGTTTCCATCTAAACTAGTCCATTGATAACCAACAGTACCCGTTGAAGAACCTCCACCATTTAAGGTTAGTGTTGGAACTAAACAAGAAACTTCAGCGGCAGATCCCGCTTCAGCTATTGGTAATGTTGAATTTTGATTGATTAAAACATTATCTGTCTGTGTACATCCGTTTAAAGTATTCATTACTTCTAAAGTATATGTTCCTCCTTGATTTACAATTGGGTTTAATGTGGTACCATCAGCAACAATGTTCCCTCCTATTGTAGTCCAATTATAAGTATAGTCAGCTCCGGTAGAAGTTCCATTTGCATTTAAGGTAATTGTAGGATTATAACAATCAACCGTTTGAGTCAATCCTGCAACAACAGTCGGAGCAGATGAATCTTCACCAACTACGATACTGGCAGTTGCCTGACAACTATTCGCAAGATTAGTTACAGTTATCACATAAGTTCCTCCTTGATCAACAGTAGGGGTTGTTGTTGTTCCTCCCGAAACTATGTTTCCATCTAAGGTAGACCAACTATAATCTAATCCTGCATCTGATCCAGAACCATCTAGTACTAAGTTTGAATTTAAACAATCAATTTGTCCTGTCCCCATTGCAGATGCTATCGGTAAAGCAACGCTTTCTGTAACCACCATATCATCAGAAGCAGTACATCCATTATTACCATCCGTAACTATAATAGTATATGTTCCTGCTGCATCAGCTGTTGGAGATAAAGTTGTTCCATTTGATACAATACTTCCATCAACTGTAGTCCAATTATAAGTGACTCCGGAGGCAACTGTTGAAGCAGAACCATCTAGTGTAACAGTTGGATTAGCACAATCCTTCTGCATGTCGAGCCCAGCATCGGCAATTGGCGCAGTATCGTCTAAACCTACAATTACGTTATCTGTAGAAGAACATCCATTAGAAGCATCTGTAACCGTAATTGTATATGTACCTGCTGCATCAATGGTAGGTGTTAATGTCGTTCCGTTTGAAACAATATTTCCTGCGCCAGTAGTCCAATTATACGAAATCCCTACTCCCGATGCAGAACCAGTACCTCCAAGAATAATACTTGTCGTTGTACAGGTTAAGTCTCCAGGATAAGAAGCAACTGCTAAAGGTGCAGCCAAGTTTTCCGTAACTACAACGTCATCTGTACCTACACATCCCGTATTTGCATCAGTAACTGTGATTGTATACGTTCCGGCAGCACTTACTGCTGGAGTTAATGTTGTTCCGCCAGAAACTATAGTACCTCCTCCAGTTGTCCAGTTATAAGTTACACCAGCTCCAGTTAAAGAAAGCGAACCATCTAATGCTACTGCTGGATTATCACAATCAATAATCATATCTGCTCCTGCACTTGAACTTGGAGCTCCATTGTTAATACTAACAATTACATCATCCGATGCAACACACCCACTAGTAGTATTTGTTACAGTAATAGTATATGTACCATCTGCATCAATTGTCGGAGTAGTTGTGCTCCCTCCAGCAGTAATGTTACCACCGGTTGTTGACCATACATGTGTAATATTAGCTGCAGCCGCTTCAGAAGCAGATCCATCTAAGTTCAAAGAAAGAACAGAACAGGTTAAATCCATATCTGCACCCGCATCAGCGACTGGCATTCCTGCAGAACCTGAAACAATAACATTATCGGTTGCAGTACAACCGTTATTTGAATCTGTTACTGTAATAGTATAAGTGGTTACTTGATCTACGGTTGGAGCTAAAGTAGTTCCATCTGATACTACATTTCCTCCTGACCATGCATAAGTATAATTCACACCTGTAGAAGATCCCGTTCCATCCAGAACCACAGATGTAACAGCACAAGTAATAGTTTGACCCGGTCCTGCCTCAGCAGTAGGCGCAGTAAAATCATCTGTAATAACTACATCATCTGTATTTGTACAGCCATTTGCTGTATTCGTAACAGTAATTGTATACGTTCCTGCTGCA
>CBFIFL010000103.1:0-3131 GCA_965661855.1 Flavobacteriales bacterium | reverse complement strand
CAATAACCGAAGGTTCTTCAAAACCTTTAGTTTCAAAATCGGCTGCACTTTTAATGATTTGAACCCCTTTTCCATCATACCCTCCTTTTCTAAGTTTCTGAACAAACGGAAACGATACATCATCCATATTTAATTGACTTTTATTATCAATTAAAAAGAATGGCGCAGTTGGTATTGCTTTGTCTTGATAAAACTGTTTTTGTAAACCTTTATCCTGAACTACTCCAACCACTCTTGATTGAGGATAAACTTTAACTCCTAAATCTTCTAATTTCTTAAGACCTGTTACGCTAACACTTTCGATTTCTATCGTAACAACGTCTAAAGATTTACCGAATGTTTCGATAAGTTCATCATCTTGTAAATCACCAACATAAAAATAAGTTGACAACTCCTTACAAGGAGCGTTTGGATCTGGATCCATTACCTTGGTAGGGATATTTAAATTTATCGCCTCTTGGATCAGCATTCTTCCAAGCTGTCCTCCCCCTAAAATTCCAATTTTAATATCTGCAAAATTCATCGATAAAATTTTGCACAAAAATACTCTTTTAGACTTGTCCATAAAAGAACTGAATATTAAGTCCTTATTATGAGCTTGATTATTAATTTATTACCTTTGCGCTTTGACAAAAATTAAGGTAATGTTAAATCTAGTACTATTCGGACCTCCAGGAGCAGGAAAAGGGACTCAGTCGACAAAGCTTATTGATAAGTACAATCTTGTACATTTATCAACAGGAGATATATTCCGTCACAATATAAAAGGAGAAACAGAGCTAGGTAAACTAGCCAAAAGCTATATAGATAAAGGTGAATTAGTTCCTGATGAAGTAACTATTTCAATGCTTGAATCTGAAGTTAAAAGTCATCCTGAAGCTAAAGGTTTCATTTTTGACGGTTTCCCAAGAACAGAAGCACAAGCAGGTGCATTAGATAAGTTTTTAACTGCTAATAACACTGCAATCACTTGTATGTTAGCTTTAACAGATATTCCTCAAGAAGAATTAGTTACCAGAATTTTGGGTAGAGCTAAAGACTCAGGAAGAGCTGATGATGCAAACGAAGAGACAATAAAAAATAGATTAAACGTTTATGAGAAGGAAACGGCAGTAGTTGCCAGCTTCTATCAAAAACAAGATAAATTCATTGGTATAAACGGAGTTGGAGAAATTGATACAATCTTTTCCTCTATCTGTTCTAAAATTGATGAAGTAAGCAATAGCTAAATGGCTGGTTCAAACTTCGTAGATTACGTAAAAATTTGTTGTAGATCTGGTGCCGGTGGTGCTGGATCTGCTCATTTATACAGGGATAAAATGACCACTAAGGGAGGACCTGATGGTGGTGATGGAGGCCGTGGTGGACACATTATTCTGCGAGGAAATAAACAGTTGTGGACTTTGCTTCACTTAAAATACACCAAGCACGTTATCGCTAAAGATGGTGAGCATGGTGGTTCAAACCGAAGTAGTGGTAAAGAAGGAGAAGATATTATTCTTGAAGTTCCTTTAGGTACTGTTATTAGGGATGACGAAACTGGTGAAATCGAAAATGAAATCACTGAGCATGGTCAAGAGGTTATTGTAGCTCAAGGTGGTAGAGGTGGTCAAGGAAATTGGCATTTCAAAACTCCTACCAACCAAACTCCACGATACGCTCAAACAGGTGAAGAAGGTGTTTTCATTTGGAAAGTTTTCGAACTTAAAGTACTTGCTGATGTTGGTCTTGTTGGATTTCCAAATGCTGGAAAATCAACATTGCTTTCGGTTTTAAGTGCTGCTAAGCCAGAGATTGCGAATTACCCTTTTACAACGTTAAGACCAAATCTTGGAATCGTATCCTACCGTGACCACAGATCTTTTATAATGGCAGATATTCCTGGTATTATTGAAGGTGCTGCTGAAGGTAAGGGATTAGGACTAAGATTTCTTAGACACATCGAACGTAACTCAACACTATTATTCATGGTTCCTGCCGATGCTGATGACATCAAGGAAGAGTATGAGATTTTAGTGAAAGAGCTAGAAAAATACAACCCACAACTTTTAGACAAGAAAAGGGTTTTAGCCATTACCAAAGCCGACATGTTAGATCAGGAATTGATTGACGAAATCACTCCTACGTTACCTAAAGTTGAATATTTATTTATTTCATCTGTTGCGCAAAGAGGATTGGTTGAACTGAAAGACCTTATCTGGAAAAACCTAGCCTAATGTTTGAAATCATAGAAAACTGGGATCGAAGTCTTTTTTTATTTTTAAATGGCTTAAGATTCGATTTTTTAGACCCTGTCTTCTATCTTATTTCTTCTAAAGCTATCTGGATTCCTTTATATCTTTTTTTCATCTTTTTACTATTCAAGCACTTTCAGCGAAAAACCGCTATCGTGTTATTATTGTCTACGATTATGACGGTTGCAGCCAGCGATTTAATTGCAGCTAAAGCTATCAAACCATCGATTGGAAGATACAGACCAACACATAATATCGAAATAGGGCCACAAGTTAATGTCATTACTAAATCAGACGGTAAAGAATACAGAGGTGGCAAATTCGGCTTCGTTTCTAACCATGCCAGTAATACATTTGCTTTAGCTACATTTTTATTCATCTTCTTAAAAAGACGCATTAAGCGATTTGCTCTTTGGATATTCCTATGGGCAGGTATTGTTAGCTATTCGCGAATTTACCTTGGCGTTCATTATCCTGGAGATATTATAGGTGGAGCATTGTTTGGAATGACTATCGCTTCAGTTTTTTCTATCTTAGCTTTAATTGCAATTAGAAAACTTCAACTTGAGGTTTATAAAGAGAATTAGGTGAATTACTTAGCCATTTTTATAGGAGGAGGATTGGGTAGCTTGTTTCGCTACTTAATTGGTTTAGTCTTCATTAATCTTAAATGGAAAAACTTCCCGATAGGTACGTTAATCGCTAACATTCTAGCCTGTCTTGTTATGGCTTTGTTTATCACATGGACTAGTGAGAAAACGGACATTGACGACCATTACAAGAAATTAGTGTTGGTAGGTATTTGTGGTGGATTATCAACCTTTTCAACTTTTTCATTAGAATCAATCAAACTCTTTAAAGAAGGGCAAATTCTTATCGCTGTTTTAAACATTACTA
>CBFIFL010000102.1:729-3156 GCA_965661855.1 Flavobacteriales bacterium | reverse complement strand
ATCAAATGGGTTAATCGAAACCGAATTATCTAGTGAGTGGATTTTAGGAAATATTGAATTATTTGAAAACGGTACTTATTACGATTACGATTACGATGATGAAGAGGATTATGATTGGAGGGATGAGTTTGATTGGGAAGAATTATGGGAAGAAGAAGATTTTGAAAATGAGGTTGAGTTCTTAGCCTATGAGTTTGAAAGTCAAATGGATATTGTAGATAGAATTGACAGAGCCATATTACCTTTCCATTTGGGGTATAATTATAGCAAAGGAAGATGGTCTTGCTTTGGACAGCTTAACGCAGAGATTCATTCAGTGAATAGTTGGACAAGGGATATTTATTTTAATAATCAATTGGTAGAATCGTATCAGGTTCAAGGAATTACTAATCGTGCTTTTTACGGAGGGTCTTTAGGACTTGGATATCATTTAAATTCTGGATTAGAAATTAGATCATCTTTTGATTGGAGCACTTATGTTAATCAACACAAACATGGAGCTTTCGAAGACATCAGATTAAACAATTCAGCCTTGAATTTGTCTTTAAGATGGAAGATCTAGTTTAGCTAGTGTTTAAAAGTTGTCAAATAAATAGTCTTGTTATTTACGAATATTTTAACTATAAATCGTACCTTTGCAAGCCAATAAAAGCATTTTATGAGTAAGAAAGGAAGACCGGCTACTAAGCCAGCAGCGTTAAAAGACGGATTTTATATAGAATTAAGAACAAAAGGATCTAATTCTCCAGTGAAAATCAGAAGAGAGTCAATGGATGAAGTACAAGTTGCTTTAGACCAATACAAAGCAAGTAAGATTGCAAAATATTTAGGTCAAGTTGAAAGTGGAAGATGGGTTGATGGAGATAATGCTGGTAAGAAAACCGCTTAATTAAAGCATTAACAAATAAAATTAAAGGCTATCTGAATAAGATGGCCTTTGTTTTATAATCATTTTAGATTTTATTATGGGATTTCAAGATATAATCAATTCGGATCAGCCAGTGTTAGTTGATTTTTTCGCCACATGGTGCGGTCCTTGTCAAACATTAGCTCCAATTCTTAAAGAAGTAGCTGAAGAGGTGAAAGGTGAAGCAAGAGTCTTAAAGATTGATATTGATAAAAATCAAGCCGTTGCTAAGAAATATCAAATTATGGGTGTTCCTACTTTAATCATCTTCAAGAATGGAGAGATTAAGTGGAAGCAATCAGGAGTGTTGCCTAAATTTGAAATTATTAAATTGATTAAGCAATACGCATAATGAAAAACCTTATAGCTGTAATTCTGTTTCTATTTTCTTTTAATAGCATTAAAGCTCAAGTGTGGGATTGGGGACTTGGAGTCTCTGCTGTCGCAACACCTCAAACCTTAAATTTTGGAGCAGGAGCAAGGGCTTTGATTATGTTAGATGATGATGTGGTGGGTATTGCTCCACAGTTTTCATATATGCCTGGTATCTTCAAAACAGTTGAATGGTACGCAGGAGGTCATTTACAATATAATTTCAGACCATATAAGAAAATAGGTGTCTACGCTATACTAGGAGCTTACTATAATCAACATGATCAAAATGCAGAGCATAGAGTTGACGACAATAATTGGTCTTTAAGTTTCGAACCAGGAATAGGTGTGCAAAGAAACAAAGGATGTACGCGTCCGTTTGCTGAAGCACGATACAATACGGAATGGAAAGAAGCACACCTTCATGTTGGATTCTTGTTCATATATGGAGATTGCTTTCCAAAGAAGTATTGTTCGCCAGCTGATAATCCAATGAAATAATCCTTTTAAAGGGTTTTTTCTTTTAATCCAGACTTCCAAAATCGATTTAACTACTGTTGAATTCGAGTAGATTATTTTTCATATTACTTTTATGATAGGTGTGGAAAATAATGCTATTGTAGAAAAAGGAAAAGAGTATTTGTCACAGGTGTTGTTGCATTTAGTAGATTTAAACGAAACTGAGTTAGCTGATTTACTTAAAGAGTTTCACCCCAAATCGTACAAAAAGAAGGCTATTTTGGTTCAGCAAGGAAAAGTAACACCTTTAACTTTTTTCGTAATTAAAGGTTGTTTCCGTCTGTATTTTAATGAAGATGGTAAAGAACTTACAGGAAGTATTGCAACAGAGAATGAGTTTTTAAGTTCTCATGAGAGCTTCTTTTTTCAACTACCATCTAGCTATGAAATTGAAGCCATTTTGGGGAGGATTATACTTGACATGAACGGAAGTTCTACAATAGAATTTAACGGTAGCTCTGCTCAAGTTATTCCTACTATTTATGGATCTGGTGGAGATGCCTTTAATTATATAAACCTAAAGGTTAACAATTCATATGGTACGAGTCCACAGTTAACAATGGATGGAGCTGTTATGGTTAGTGGAAACTTAGATATGACTAACGGAATATTAACTTCTACAACAGCTG
>CBFIFL010000102.1:0-710 GCA_965661855.1 Flavobacteriales bacterium | reverse complement strand
GGAGGTAGTTGCTCTAATGCTAGTAACTCCTCATTTGTTACAGGTCCACTTACAAAAATCGGATCCGATGCATTTACTTTTCCTATTGGAACAGATAATGATTATGCTCCTTTAGGAATTTCTGCTCCATTGTCTTCATCTGATTATTTCACTGCAGAATATTATCAAGATAATCCTGGATCAGTTTATGACAACTCATCGAAGGATGCAAACATTGAAACATTGGCAAGTGATGAATACTGGATTTTGGATAGAGTAGGAACGAGTTCGGTATCTGTGACTTTAAGTTCTGATGCAAGTAGAACAGATTCAATAGGAGAAATGAATGATATGATTGTTTGTCATTGGAATAGAAGTAAATGGGAGGATATGGGGAATAGCTCTTATACTGGTGACAATACAAGTGGAACCATTACTTCTAATCCAATAAGTGATTTTAGTCCTTTAGCTAAAGCGAAATCAGTTTCGGGAGGAGCCGTACTTCCAGTTGATTTATTATCGTTTACAGCTAAATCAGTTGAGAATGTACATGTTGAATTGCAATGGATTACTGCAAGTGAGTTAAACAACGATTACTTTGAATTGCAAAGATCAAGTGATTTAAAGACATGGGAAGTAGAAGGAACTATAGATGGTAATGGTACTACAACTGTTATGAATACTTACAACTATTTAGATTACCTTCCTTTAAGCGGTAATTCGTACTATAG
>CBFIFL010000101.1:0-3289 GCA_965661855.1 Flavobacteriales bacterium | reverse complement strand
TTCTTCAAAAAACATCAATCCCCTTATAATTCAATCCCATTTTAAAAGGAGGTCATGCACACTTTATACCTTTATATATATAGTGTGGGATTTTGGGATCGCTTATAATGAAGAGGCTGTTACCTATATAAACACTAAGTTTTGCTACCTTTGTTCTCGAAGAAACAACATTTTTCTTCAGACAATTCTTTAAGTATATATACAAATGAAGGTTTTTAAGTTCGGTGGTGCATCAGTTAAAAGTGCTGAAGCTGTTAAAAACGTAGCTGAAATCATTCAACTTTATCCAAACGATAAAACAGCTGTTATTGTATCAGCTATGGGGAAAACAACCAATGCCTTGGAAAAGCTGAACCGCTCTATATATTATAATAGTGGTGATCAAAATGAAATTTTAGAGGAGATCAAGTCTTATCATTCCGATATATACAAGTCTCTTTTCCCGAACTCTACTGATTTCTCAATGGAAATCAAAGAGATCTTTAATGAACTAGGTGCTTTATTAAGCACGCATAACGAATTTTCGTTTGATCATTTATATGATCAAGTAGTATCTAAAGGGGAAATGTTATCTACTCATATTATAAATGAGTACTTATATAGTATAGGTAGTAAAAGTATCTGGAAGGATATTCGCGATTGTATTAAAACAAATCATCAGCATAGAGAAGGTAAAGTAAATTGGACTTTAACTGAAAGCTTAATTGAAAATGAGTTTAAAGATTTATTTCTGACGAATGATATTGTCCTTTCTCAAGGGTTTATTGCTCAATCCCCGAATGGATTCACAACTACTTTGGGTCGAGAAGGATCTGATTACACCGCTTCTATCTTAGCTTATTGCTTAAATGCAAATAACCTAACTATATGGAAAGATGTACCTGGAGTGTTAAATGCAGATCCAAAATGGTTTGACAATACAGTTAAACTGGATAAGCTCTCCTACCAAGATGCCATTGAATTGGCCTATTATGGAGCAAGTGTTATTCACCCAAAAACAATTCAACCTTTACAACAAAAGAGTATTCCTTTACATGTAAAATCTTTCCTAAACCCATCTCAGGATGGCACAATTATAGGACAAGGTTCATATGATACGCTTGTTCCCTCTTTCATCTTTAAGATGGATCAAGTTATAATATCTATTGCTTCAAAGGATTTTTCCTTTATTGCTGAAGATTACCTTCATCAAATTTTTGGAACGTTTGCAGACTTTGGTCTTAAAATTAACCTGATGCAAAACTCTGCTATTTCATTCTTAATCTGTGTTAATAATGATAAAGAAAAACTAGAAGAGGTAATAAACAGATTAAACAAGAAGTTTAAAGTAGAAGTTGAAGAAGGTCTTGAACTGATTACAATCAGATATTACGACGCAGCAACAATTGAAAGGGTTAGTAAAAACAAAGATGTTATTTTACAGCAAAAAGGAAAGAGAACCATTCAATTAGTTGTAAAAGATTTAGGAAAAGGTATTACTATATAAAGTGAAGTCATTCGTATTCATCATATCATTAATATTATGTTCTGTCTTGTTTGGACAGACGGATACTAGTTATAGTAAAATTCAACGAGTAGAGTTGAATGACTTGTTTCTTATAGATAATGAATCATACCAAAGCTCATCTTTAGACACAAGCATTCACAACATTGTAGATTACTGGAATCTATTTGATCAAGACAGAAACTTTATACATGCTTTAAATGGAGCTTATATTCCTTTAAGTTATGAAGACAATAGGTGGCTAAACAATCTTCCTTTTCAGTTTGAAGCTATTGACTTCGCTCCTTATATATATAAGACTAAAGTTCCATTTACTAGAATTGAAGGATTAACCGGTGCTAATTCGCAAGAGAAATTCGACTTTCTTCATACACAGAATCCAATGTTAAACTGGAACCTTGGTCTTAGATACCGTTTCTCCAAGGATGAATCCTCCTATGCTTTTGCTACCAGTAGAATGTGGTCTACACAGTTATACTCTCATTATGCATCCAGAAATAAAAGGTATACGAATCATTTCAACGTGACTTTTAACCAAGGTCGTCATAAGGAAAACTTCGGTGTTGACTCTCTTACTTTATTGCAAGGTGTTATACCAGGATCTGATTTACTTGGAGTAAACAATGAAAACGCTGTTCATGAAAACAGAGCAATGGCTATCAACCTTGAGCAAAAAGTAGTTCTTAATAAAGTAGACTCTCAATTGACTTTAGATAGCTTAAAGACTCATATATATCTATTTCAAAACCTTAAATACAAATGGGAAAGTCACACTTTTGAAGACGAAAACACTTCTTTCGATTACAGTCTATATCCAACATTTATTGGTTATAGTTCATTTATATTCGATTCTACTAAAGTCAGAACGTTTGAGCTTCCTTTGGGAATTGGAATCAGAAACAAGCATTTCAATGAAGAAGTCTCTATCAAACAATACTTCTATAAGTACTTTAGTCATGATAGTACTTTCAATCCGGTACAAAGACCCTATTACCAAACATCCATTAACAATAAGGTTTTACTAAACATCGGTCCCCATCAATTAAGGAGCGAAGGAGAGTATACAATAGCTGGAATCAACACCGGAACCTATCAAATCCAAAATAGTTTACTATTTAAAGGGAAGCTTCAACCAATAATTGGGTTTAACTATTACTCATTAACACAACAGCCATTCTGGGAGAACTTTAACAATGCATACCTCACTTGGAACAAATCATATGAAGCAGAGGAGCAACTAATGCTATCCTTTCAACTTTCTCAAAAATGGATAATCTGGCGAAACG
The DNA here is from genome assembly GCA_965661855.1 of Flavobacteriales bacterium. Lineage (GTDB taxonomy): Bacteria > Bacteroidota > Bacteroidia > Flavobacteriales_C > CBFIFL01 > CBFIFL01. The sequence goes on along the minus strand of CBFIFL010000101.1, from coordinate 499 downwards.
AATTCAGAAGTATAGATAATAGGCTTTACTTCGATGGTAGTGAATTAAGTCAGAACCTTTCGAACATTCAGTTTCTTAAATCCTCGGTTAACTTCCAATTTGAAAATGAATCCTGGGGATTCAAAAACAGAAACACGGTTCAATATACTTCAGACAGTATATTATCAGTTCCAACTTATCTAGGTAAAGTTTGGATTTACAAAAAAGGACATCTATTCAAAAAGAAAATGCAAATTGAAATAGGAATCGATGCTTCATACAATACAGATTACTATGCCCCTTACTACTCCCCAATAATGGGAACATTAGTCCCACAAAATCAAAACCTAATTAAAGGCTACCCATTAATTGGAGCATACTTCTCTGGTAAAGTAAAAAGAGCGCGATTCTATATTAAAGGAGAACATTTAAACCAAGGTCTTATGGGGTATGACTATTACACAACCTTAGGCTTTCCTATTAATGGAAGAACATTGAAGTTTGGATTAATGATGGATTT
>CBFIFL010000100.1:0-3357 GCA_965661855.1 Flavobacteriales bacterium | reverse complement strand
GGAAGGGCAAAAAATTTAGTCCACTATAGAATTTACTTGCGATTCAGTTCAGCACACCAAAGAAACAGATGTGCACCTGACGATTGAAGTAAACAATACCAAAAAGCCCCGTTCTTTAGAACGAGGCTCTTAGTACAAGGAAACCGACAAATATCGAACTTTATTATGCAGGATGTGGACATAATTCTCCACCATGCAAAGCTTGTAGGAGTAGCTATATAAATGGTTATAGACTTATCCTCACAGCAACAACTACTTATAACTTATTTTATATTTAAGCGTTTGCTTAAATAGTTTAATTAGATTACTTTTGTATAAAGAAAATAAATATGGAATCAACTTGCATAAGAGCTTTGGCGGATGAAAATCAAATTAGCCGTTGTAAAAATAAGATTGAAAATGTAGGTTCTGATCTTTCTGACTTGGCTACAATTATTGGACTAATTGGAAATGATACACGCATCAAGATCCTATATCTAATTCAGTCTGAGAATAGACTTTGCGTTTGTGATTTGAGCGATATTCTTGGAATGACTGTTCCTGCCATATCTCAACAACTAAGAAAACTAAAGGACAGAGGGATTATCTCCAGTGAAAGAGAAGGTACAGTAATTTATTATTCTTTAACGGAGAAATATCTTGAAACTGTTATGAGTGTCCTTACAAATGGTACAATTAAAAACTTAATAGAGCAATGAAGAAAAGTAGCAACAAATTAATCGGCATGGGGCTATTTACAGCTATTGCAGCTTCTTTGTGTTGTATCACCCCTGTACTTGCACTTATAGCAGGAGCAAGTGGAATGGCTTCTACTTTTTCATGGCTTGAACCTGCTAGACCTTATCTAATAGGGGTAGCAATTCTAGTGATTGGATTTGCTTGGTTTCAGAAGCTTAAACCACGTAAAGAAATTAATTGCGATTGCGAAACAGACGAAAATTCGTCCTTTTGGCAATCAAAAAAATTCTTGGGCATTATAACAATCTTTGCTGCTTTAATGCTATCCTTTCCACACTATTCAGGCATGTTCTTTCCAGATAGCGAAAGTAAAACTATTATCATAAAAGAATCTAGCCTTTCAGAGGTCATACTAACAATTGAGGGTATGACTTGTACGGGATGTGAACACAGCGTTAATCATGCACTATCTTCTTTAGAAGGTGTTCTTGAATCACGTGTTTCATTTGAATCGGGAAAAGCTATTGTGCAATTTGATAAAACTAAATTAAATCCTGATCAGCTTTCGCATACAATAGAAAAAGAAACAGGATACAAAGTAATTAATATAGAAACTCAGGAATAATGAAAGAACGTAAAGATCATTGGGAAAACGTATATGAAACTAAAGGCGATCAGGAAGTAAGCTGGTATCAGGAAATACCAGTTACATCTCTCAACTTAATAAATTCACTATCCCTTGATAAAGAAGGTTCAATTATAGATATTGGAGGAGGAAATTCAAATTTGGTTTCTGAGTTATCTAAAAAAGGATTTACCAATCTTTCAGTTCTCGATATTTCTGCCAAGTCTTTAGAGAGAACGAAATCTAAATTAGGTCAGAAATCCACTGAAATTCAATGGATCGTTTCTGATATTTTAGAATTTCAGCCACCACAACAATATAGCCTTTGGCATGATAGGGCGACATTTCATTTTCTCATCCTTGAAAATGATATTCTACAATATGTAAATATTGTGAGTAAAGCTATCAAAAAAGAGGGCTACCTTATTGTTGCTACGTTTTCCGCTTCGGGACCGAAAAAATGCAGCGGACTAGAAATAACGCAGTACTCTAAAGAAAAATTACAAAGCTTGTTTCATGAAAGTTTTGAGCTCGTTCAATCTCTAGAAAATGTTCATAAAACGCCATTTGAAACCGAGCAAAACTTCATTTACACCTTATTTAAAAGAAAATAACATGGCTGAAAAACAAATAGAATTACAGTCCACAATTACCTGCCCTAATTGTGGACATCAAAAAAAGGAAACAATGCCCACTGATGCCTGTCAGTATTTTTATGATTGTGAGAACTGTCATAAGGTATTAAAACCAAGTGAAGGCGATTGTTGTGTCTATTGTTCCTTTGGTTCTACCCCCTGCCCACCAATTCAGGAAAGTAAAACTTGTTGTTAGCAATGTCGAACAAAATCCACATAAAAAACATGGTTTGTCCACGGTGTATTGACACTGTGAGGGACATTTTCAATAGTTTAAATATTGATGTAACTGCTATTCAATTAGGAGAAGTTATTGTTTCCAGTGAAATAGATAAAAACAGAAAGGAGACCTTGCAAGAACGACTATCCGAAAGAGGCTTTGAATTATTGGAAGATAACAAATCAAGACTCATAGGGAAAATTAAAGCCATCATTGTAGATACCATTCACTATTCCAAAGAAGCAGTTCACAGTAATTTTTCCACCCTGTTGACCGATCAACTGCATCACGATTATAGTTATCTAAGCCGGTTGTTTTCATCCGTTGAAGGAATCACCATTGAAAAATTTATCCTTTCACAAAAGATTGAAAAAGTCAAAGAGCTGTTATTTTATGATGAGTTAACTCTATCCGAGATTGCCTTCCAAATGAATTACAGCAGTGTGGCACATCTTTCCTCCCAATTCAAAAAAGAAACGGGTATGACCACTACCGAATTTAAAAAACAGCGTAAACCTGGACACCGTTTTTTGGATTCCATTTAGTCAAAATCCTGAAACAGATTTACCGAATTTCGTAACACAAATATTTAGCTTCCTAACGATCTTTGTTATATGAAAAAACAATACAAGATATTAGGAATGACCTGCGGAGGCTGTGTAGCTAAAGTCAAGAAGGTTTTAGAAGCTATCCCAGAGGTTGGATCTGCTAAAGTACAACTGGAAGCACCTGAAGGAGTACTTTCTTTAAAAAAAGAAGTCTCTATCGAACTATTAAATTGCAAACTTCGTGCAGTGGGCAACTATACCATTGAAGAAATAACGCCTGAATCAAATAATGAAATAGAACTACCTGAAAAATCTATCACCACCTATAAACCTTTAATTCTTATAGTATCATTCATCGCAGGAGTTAGTTTTTTGACTCAGTATCCCTATGAAGAATTTTCGGCAATGCTTTGGATGAGATACTTCATGGCGGGTTTCTTTATTGTATTTGCTTTCTTCAAGCTTTTGAATCTAGAAGGGTTTGCCAACTCCTACAAGATGTATGATATTGTTGCTGTCAAATGGAAAGGATGGGGCTATATCTATCCGTTCGTTGAATTAGCATTAGGTATATCATACCTCCTTAATATTGTACCATTTGAAACCAATTTGACTACTGTCATTATTCTTGGCATCAGCAGTATTGGTGTG
>CBFIFL010000099.1:0-3390 GCA_965661855.1 Flavobacteriales bacterium | reverse complement strand
GGTTATGGTACGGGTCAACTTCCGGATAAGGAAGGGCAAATGTACCATGTAACGGAGGATGATTTATATCTGATTCCAACTGCAGAGGTGCCAATTACAAACTTGTATAGAGGAGAGATTATTGAAACATCAAACCTTCCGGTTAAAAATGTTGGATATACTCCTTGTTTTAGAAGAGAAGCAGGTTCTTATGGTAAAGATGTAAGAGGATTGAATAGATTACACCAATTTGATAAAGTAGAGATTGTACAGGTGGTTAATCCTGAGGAGTCTTATAAGATTTTAGATCAAATGGTAGACCATGTAACTGGTTTATTAGAGAAGTTGGAGTTACCCTATAGAGTTTTAAGATTATGCGGAGGAGACTTAGGTTTCACTGCGGCCTTAACGTTTGATATGGAAGTTTACTCTGGAGCCCAAAAGAGATGGTTAGAGGTAAGTTCTGTTTCAAACTTTGAAACATACCAAGCAAATAGATTAAAGTTAAGACACCGTTCAGGAAAGGATAAACCTCAATTGGCGCATACATTGAATGGATCTGCTTTAGCACTTCCAAGAATTATGGCGGCTCTAATTGAAAACAATCAGAAGGATGGTAAAGTAATCATTCCTAAAGCATTGGTTCCATACACAAGATTCGAAACAATCGGTTAAATGAAAAAAGGACTTTTATTTATTTGTACACTGATGGTTCTGGTTGCTTGTCAATCTCATCCAGAAAAACTGAAGAAAATTGATGGGCTAATTGCTCTGGCTGATAGCACGTATACCACTTGGCGTCAATCCGATACGATGACGCATCAAGCTGATTACAATGAGCTTATGGAAAACCTTCGGTTTTTAAAGCTACACCTAAGAGAAGACATGGTAACTAAAAGTCAAGCAATCAATGAGTTGTCTGATTATAGAGCTCTTAGAAAGCCCTTGAAAAAGTTTGCCGTTATCACTAGTCATTTAAATACGGAGTTAGCACATAGAAGTCAGCAGCTGAAGGATTTAAGAGAAGATGTAAAGAATGGTCATTTCGAAACGAAAGACTTAATTACGGAAGCAATTAATGATGAAGAGGCTCGTTTAATGAAAGCGAAGAATCAAATGGAGAGCATGTTGGCTAAGATACCGAACTTATATCGGGTTAAGGCAAAACTTGGTCCCTTAGTTGATTCTCTTCGCTCTGAAATTATAAAGCAAAAAGAACTTGAATAAACTACTGCTATTCCTTGTCCTGTTGATGTCTTTGTCTGTTTTAAACGGACAATCATTGGAGGTTAAGCGAAAGTTAGCGTATCAGTTTTTATCAGAGGAACAGTTCGAAAAGTCTTTACCGTATTTTCTAGAAGTTTATAAGAAAGATGATGGCGTAAACATCTATGAGAGTTTACTGGAGGTTTATCTAGAATTAGAAGATTTCTCAAGTGCTGAAAAACACGTTAAAAAAAGACTAAAAAAGTTCAAAGGAAACCAGTTCTATGCTATTGATTTAGCTACTGTTTATGGAGCACAAGATAAAAGCAGTGACGAGAAAAATGTACTAAACCAAGTAGTTAAAAACACACCACTTTCCTACGATCGAATTATTCAGGTTTCAAATAAACTGAAGCTATTAAAATATTATGAATGGTCGCTAAAGGTGTTGGAAGTAGCGGCAAAGCGAAACCCAAATTATCCTTTCTCTTTTGAAAAAGCCGAACTATACTTATTGCAAGGAAATATCCCTTTGGTATACCAAGAGTATTTTAGTGTATTGGAGAAAAATGATGCCTATTTAGAGCAAGTTAAAGGAGCTTTGCAAACCATTATCAACGATGATATTCAAGATAAAAGAAGGAACTATTTGAAGAAAGAGTTATTGAAAAAGGTTCAAGAGCGAAAGGCAAATGTTTCTTATTCAGACCTTTTGATTTGGTTGTTCATTCAAGAGAAGCAATTCACTGCAGCTTTGGTTCAATCGAAAGCTTTAGATAAAAGGCTAGAAGAAGGAGGACAGCGCGTGTACATGTTAGCAAAATTAGCGGAGGATAACTTCGATGATGTAGCGGCAATTGAGTGCTATGATTATTTGATTGACTTAGGTAAAGATTATTTCTATTACCATTCAGCCAGAGTGAGGAAAGTTGAACTGAGTAAAAAGGTAATGTTAGCAGGGGACTATACTAAGGATGATTTACTGTCTTTTGAAAAGAATTATTACGAGACGCTAAAGGACTTAGGGAATAACCCACAGTCGTTGGAATTAAAACGAGAACTAGCTTTATTCCAAAGCTTTTATCTAGAAAAGGTAGATACGGCAATAAGTCTGTTGAAAGAGGCAATTACTCAGAACAGAATGGGAGCACAAGAAATAGCTAAAACCAAGCTTGTTTTGGGAGACGTTCTGGTTTACAAGGGAGATGTTTGGGATGCAGTATTGTATTATGGTCAGGTTGAAACGAGTTTCAAACACGACGTAATTGGACATAAAGCCAAGTTGAAGAAATCGAAAGTTTATTTCTATTCAGGTGATTTTGATTGGGCAAAAAGCCAGCTGGATGTGCTGAAAGCATCAACCTCTAAACTAATCGCTAATGACGCCTTGAGTCTGTCTTTATTGATTTCCGATAACATAACCATAGATACAACAACTGCTTTGCTTAGAAAGTATGCGCAAGCCGATTTATTGTACTATCAAAAGCAACACCGTTCAGCTATCGAAGAGATAGACTCCTTAATGAAAATGATTAGTATTAGCGGTGATGTTTTTGATGATGCATTGATGTTAAAAGGAAGATGCTTATTAGGTTTAAAGGAGTATTCAGAGGCCATTGATGTTTTCAGTGAAGTATATCAAATGCAAACAGCAATTTCAGATGATGCCTTATTAATGATGGCTCGAATTCAGGAAAACAAATTGAATCAAACAGAAGAAGCGAAAGAACTTTATAAGAAACTCCTATTGGAATTTCCGGGAAGTGTACATTCGATAATCGCCCGAAAGCGTTATCGTTTTTTACGCGGGGACATAGATGATACAGAGGATATTAATTTTTTATACGATCAAAATTTAGAGGAATGATAGTTTATAGTGTAACCGTTGCCATTGACGATAGTATTGAACAGGATTGGGTGAATTGGATGAAAGAAGTGCATATACCAGAAGTAATGGCTACAGGGAAGTTCATTGATTTCAGGTTTTGTAGAGTATTTCCTCACCATGAAGACGATAATAAATCGTACAATATTTCTTACCGTTGTAAAGACATGGAGACTTACGAAGATTATCAAAACAATGATTCTCCAGCTTTACAAGAAGATCATACCAAGCGTTACGAAGGTAAGTTTGCAGCTTTCAGAACAATTTTAGAGCAGATAGCTGAATAGTATGAAAGACGTTAAAGCGAAAAAACACCTCGG
>CBFIFL010000098.1:0-3413 GCA_965661855.1 Flavobacteriales bacterium | reverse complement strand
TCTTTCTTTAGAATACTTTAAAGCTGCTTCGTAAGCCCCTTTAGCAATACCTAATGATAAAGCTGCGATAGATACTCTACCGCCATCTAACACTTTAAGCGCTTGCTTAAACCCATCACCAACTTCTCCTAATCTTTGAGAATCAGAGATTCTTACATTATCAAAAATTAACTCCGTTGTTTCAGAAGCTCTCATTCCTAATTTATCTTCTTTTTTGCCGGAAGTAAACCCAGGAGTTCCTTTTTCTATGATAAACGCTGTTGCATTATTCTTAGTTCCTGGCTCACCAGTCCTAGTCATTACAACGGCTACATTTCCTGATTTACCATGAGTAATGAAAGTCTTTGCTCCATTAATCACCCACTCGTCACCGTCTTTAACAGCTGTTGTTCTCATGTTACCTGCATCAGATCCTGTATTAGGCTCTGTTAATCCCCAAGCACCAATCCACTCAGCAGATGCTAATAATGGTAAATATTTTTTCTTTTGCTCTTCATTACCAAAAGCTAAAATATGTCCAGTACATAACGAGTTATGCGCAGCCATACTTAAACCAATACTACCACACACTTTAGATAACTCTACAATAGCAGTTACATATTCGTGGTATCCAAATCCAGATCCTCCGTATTCAGTAGGAACAAGAACTCCCATTAAACCAAGTTCCCCTAGTTTCTTAAATACTTCCACTGGAAATGTTTGAGCTTCGTCCCACTTCATCATGTCAGGACGTATATTTTGTTCTGCAAATTTTTGAACCATATCAGCAATCATTCGCTGATTTTCCATTACTTCTGCATTCATATTCTATGTTGCTTTAATTAATATCTTACTAAACTATGCACAGGTGCATTTGGTTTACAAAGATAATCGAATCCTCCTAAATCTTTCAATTCAACGATAAAACTAAAGCCCGATGCATTAGCCCCCATCAACTCAACTAATTTAGCGGCTGCATTAGCAGTACCCCCAGTAGCTAATAAGTCGTCATGAATCAATACATTTTGTCCTTCCGTAACAGCGTCCTTATGCATTTCAATTGTAGCTGAACCATACTCTAGGTCGTATGAATACTCAATTGTTTCAGCCGGAAGTTTTCCTTTCTTTCGCACTGGTACAAAAGGAACACCTAATTTAATCGCTAATCCTGGACCCAATAGAAAACCTCTAGACTCCACTCCTACAACTGCATTAACGCCCTTGTCTTTCCATTCCTCTGCCAAAGCATTGGTCATTTCCTCAACAATAACAGGATCTTGAAATAAAGGTGTGATATCTTTAAAATTGATTCCTGGCTTTGGAAAGTCAGGTATGTTTCGAATAATTGATTTTAACTTATTTTCCATTCTGATATATCTTCAAGTAAGGAGCAATTTTACCGTATATATCCTGATCCACCAAATCAATCGCTTTAAGTTCATGTAAACTTTGATAATCACCGTGATGATCTTTGTAGTTAAAGATGGACTTAACCAATTTATAATCGAAATAAGGATGACGTAACAAGACCTTGAACTCGACTTGATTTACATCAAATTGATGCCATACTGAATCTAGCTTTAATTGACTGGATATCAAGTCATAATTACAGGTATCAATACCGTAGATTTCATTGATCTGGTCGATCTTATAAAACCCTCCTAATTTCAATTTATACTTTATGATTCTATCACTTAAAACCGGACCAATCCCTCTCACCTCTTGCAGTTGAATTCGACTAGAGGAGTTCAACAATACTTCTACCTTTTTACGCACAGGTTCCACTATCTCTTTTCGAAAAGATTGAAAGACAAAAGATATTGCAAGTAGGATAGTCAAGAAGCCAATCATTCCATTTCGTTCTTGCTTACTGAGGTAAAATAATTGCATGAGAATAGTTTATGTAAAACTAGCTGTCCGCTTGTACAATTAAAATAACGCTCAATAAAAAAGTCATCGCTTTCACGATGACTTTCTTACACTTATATTTTAGCTTTCTACTATCCTATTTGAATGCTTTGATTTCTCCCGACTTAACTCTAGCCACAAAACTTTGCATTTCTTTTCTAACAATTGGAGCCAAGAAGTACAACCCTAATACATTCGGGAATGCCATTCCTAATACCATAAGATCAGAGAAATCAAGAACAGCTCCTAAACCAATCGATGATCCAATTACTACGAATACAACAAAAATTGATTTGTAGATATACTCTGCTGTTTTACTCTCTCCAAATAAGTAACCCCATGCTTTTTGACCGTAGTAAGACCAAGAAACCATTGTAGAGAAAGCGAATAACAAAATAGCAATCATCAACACCCAAGAAAACCATGGGAACACTGAACTAAATGCGTCTGATGTCAACTCAGCTCCTGTATGACCTGCAGCTCCTCCATCAGCAAAACCTGTAAAGATCAATACTAGTGCTGTCATTGTACAAACCACAACAGTATCAATAAATGGCTCTAATAAGGCTACAAATCCTTCTGAAACTGGCTCTTTTGTCTTTACAGCACTATGTGCAATAGATGCAGATCCGACACCTGCCTCATTTGAGAATGCGGCTCTTTGAAATCCTATAATCAATACCCCAATCACTCCACCTTTAACAGCCTCCGCGTTAAATGCTCCATTATAAATCATACTGAATACGTCTCCAATATTAGTGAAATTCATCCCTATAATAATTAAAGCAAATAATACATAAAGACCACACATAAATGGCACAATCTTATCTGTCACCTTAGCAATACTTTTAATACCTCCAATAATTACAACTGCCACTAATGCTGCCATGATAAGTCCAAATACAAAACCGTATTCTGAATATTCTGGGAATTTAACAGCAAATTGGGCAAAGGCTTGATTCGCTTGGAACATGTTTCCACCTCCAAAAGAACCTCCAATACATAGTATTGCAAAAGCAGCTCCTAACACCTTACCTAACTTTCCTTTTCCTTGCTCCGCAAGACCTTTTGACAAATAATACATCGGTCCACCAGAAACTTCACCGTTCTCATCAATCTTTCTAAACTTCACCCCTAACGTACACTCAACAAACTTAGTTGACATACCTAACAATCCAGCAACGATAATCCAGAAAGTAGCACCTGGTCCACCGGCAACAATTGCAATAGCAACCCCTGCAATATTTCCTAATCCCACAGTAGCAGATAACGCTGTTGTTAATGCCTGGAATGGAGAAACCTCTCCTTTATCATTCGGGTCTTCGTATTTTCCTTTTACAATATCAATAGAATGTTTTACTCCTCTTATGTTTACGAACTTCATTCTGATTGTAAAAATAATTGCTCCTACCACTAACCAGATAACAATGAAAGGAATTGACTGAGTTTTCTTATCACCGTTAGGATGAGTTAACGCAACACCTTCATTGTTATAAATTACAGGATCATAAATTCCAACAAATTCA
>CBFIFL010000097.1:3204-3485 GCA_965661855.1 Flavobacteriales bacterium | reverse complement strand
TATGTGCGTGAAAATAAAAGTAATGTTTGTCCCACATTAACAGCTAATATGGGAACTGGTGGTCACAATGTACCATTGATTAAAGATGATTTTGGAATCCGAAAATTAACACCGAAGGAATGTTTTGCATTTCAGGGATATGATATGAAAAAATTTATTTTACCAAAAATTGCTGACAGCAAACTATATATGCAAGCAGGAAATTCAGTTACTACAAATTTAATAGAGAGAATTACAAAAGAAATAACTAAAGTTTTGTAAATGAGTATTTGGGAACAATA
>CBFIFL010000097.1:0-3194 GCA_965661855.1 Flavobacteriales bacterium | reverse complement strand
AAAGAGAAGAATACATTAAATTTTTACAGCTTTACGGAGCCTTAACAAATTTATTTCGTCAAAAAAAAGGAGATTTAATCCCTTATCTCGACTCAAAATATCAAGAAACAATATTTGCAAAATCCTTTAATGGTCAAAATGTAGATATAGGCAATACACCTCACGACATTTTATCCGTTTTTGGTGAAAAAAGAGTTGGAATTGGTCTTAAAACTTGGATGGGTAGTCAGCCATCTTTCCAAAAAGTAATGCAATTAAAACGTTATCAAAGTGAAATAAATGTCTACAAAAACAATCTTGAAGATTTAGCATACAAAATTTCCGAAATTAGAAATGAAAGAGTCTTAAGTGATTATGAACGCCTTGGATTAGAGGAAAATAATAATATTTATCATTACGTAACAAGAGACAAGGGAAGTTTTACTATTAATGAGTGTGCTTACCCTTTGATTGATTTAACAAGTTTAGGCAACTTTAATAAATCAAAGACAGCTTTTACTTGGTCTGATGGAAATAAAGATTACAAATATACTTTTGGAGATTCTCAAATTTGGCAAAAATTCGACTCAAATAAATACAAATCAATTTTACTGAAAACATTCGATGTAAAAATAATTGATGACCCTTTTTCTTTTCTTTTAGAAGCTTACTTAAACCTAATCGATAAACCCCAAGCAGTAGAGGAAGATATAATTGAAGCCTATTTGCCATTATATTCATTTAACAGTAAAGAAGTTGAAGAAAAGTCTGGCTTAAATGCTTGGAATGCCGCACCAAAAAACAAAAACAGTAATAGACCAAGACCATTAAATGAAGTTTATATCCCAATTCCAAAAGAATTTCATAATTTAAACCCTGACTTTTTCACAAAAGATATTTTGTCTTTAATAAAAATAAGAAATCAACTTAAAGGAACAAGACAATCAAAACCCGAAGTTCGTTTTCATTTAATACTTCCTAACGGAAAAAAAATTCCTGCTTTACTTACAGGGGATAATATGAAAAATTTTCAGTCTGGTAGTAATACTGAGTATGATGAAAATGGCAAAAGATATGGTCAAGATGCATTAGGTCAATGGTTATTGGTGGATGTTTTAGGCTTAAAAGAAAGAAATCAAGTTACCCGTGAATGGTTGAAAAAAAAGGGAACAGATTCTGTTCGTCTTTGGCGAAAAAAAGGAGACTATTCAACTATTAATATAGATTTTGGACCAATTGGAGCGTTTGAAGCATTTATGAAAGATGAACCTATTCCACAGGATGAGGAATAAATTATTTTATTTGTTCTAAAAATTTAAAGCCAATAAAATCCATAAATTTATAATTGCTGGATTTAACTATTGAAGACTCTATTAAGTTATTCTCTATTACTTCTTTTGATGCAAGACCACAAAGTAAAAAAGTTAAATTATCTTTTTGAATTATAAAAAAAGTAGAGTTTTTAGTTTCTTTTACATCCACAGAGGGTAAATCACCAAAATCAAAAACATTAATAATTATTCTTTGATTGTTGATTTCTATGTAGGGTTTGAAATTTGCTAAATCTACTTGTTCTATGTCTGTCTGTTCTATATTCAAATGTTTTTGGAGGGCAATCAAACCGCCAAGATTTTTCATTGTTTTTTGAAAAAAGGCTTGACCTTCGAATCTATCCCTCATTTGATTTAGATTAGTTAATCCCAAATGGCTTACTGCTAAATTTCTAATTTTGATTTCATCATTCTTAGAAAATTTAACTTGTGGATATATTCGTACAAATTCACCTATGTACTTAAAAAATAACTTCATTTATAATTTGTTGTTTGCAAAAATAATACATTCAATTTCAAATTTTGCTTAAAATTTAAAGTTATTACTGAAAAACAGTTCGGGGATGTTTTGTAGCAAATACAGAAAAAAATAATCGCATTTAATGAATGATTTCCCGAGTGAAAATATAAAGGGTTCTATAGTTATTGTGTATGTCTTTAAAGGAAGCCTTAAGGGTTAGGATAAGCTTAATAAATTAAGTTTTTTATAGTTTTCTGTAAACTCTCTTAGCTTTTCAAGGTCTTTCAAGAAAAAGTTCGATAATTGGAGTACGTTGTGTACAAAAGCAACCTTTGCTAATTAATTATTTTTTTTTAGATTTGAGTAAATCAATTTTTTTATGAAAAAACTACTCTTATTCTCCGCTTTATCCATTTCTTGTATCACTTACTCTCAAAATCTCGACTACAACAATAGTTATGAGTCAATAAACATTTGCACTGCTATTCAAGGAAATAATTTTGCAAGTGAAAGAGCTGCAGATTCAGCATTAGATGATATTTTAAATGTAATTGGAGCATCTAAAAGATTTGTTTTACAAGAATGTAGTAATATAAATAATGCTGTTGCATTAACTATGAATGGTGTTCGTTATATTATGTATGACCCAGAATTTATGGTTTCTCTTTCATATGGCGACGAGTGGAGTAATAAATTTATACTTGCACACGAGGTTGGTCATCACATAAATGGGCACACTGTTGACGTTTTAGCAGCAAATAGCACAAATAGAGTTAGTTTATCAACTAGTAGAATACAAGAGCTTGAAGCCGATGAATTTGCTGGTTTTGTTTTAGGTAGATTAGGTGCAAGTCTCTCTGAAGCGCTGTCAGGAGTTCAATCTCTTTCAGATAAAGACGACTCATATTCTACTCACCCACGAAGGTCAAAAAGGATAGCTGCAATAAAAAAAGGCTTTAATGAGTCTGGAGGCTATGTTAACCCATCAAATGTTTCTGTAAAAAAAGGAAAAACTGTTGATAGCCCTTATTCTAATAGTCGTTTTAGTGGAGTTGAATATGTGACAAAAGATTTTGCTGGAGGTGTTTATACAGGATATGTAGGATTAAATTCCAGAGAACCTTTTGGTTATGGCGAGTATCGAACTAAGAATGGCTACGTGTACGAGGGAGAGTGGTCGGATGGTGATTATAATGGATATGGAAAACAAACATGGTCTAATGGTTCTTCGTATGAAGGATACTTTGTGAGTGACAATAGGAGTGGTGAAGGGGTTTATATCTTTGAAAATGGTACTAAACATATTGGTCTTTTTGCTAATGGTACATTAGTAAAAGGGGTTAAAATTTATGAAAATGAACAATGGGAGGGTACTTTCAACACTGACGGATTTATTATTTTAGTTGAAACATCATTTAAGGATG
>CBFIFL010000096.1:0-3583 GCA_965661855.1 Flavobacteriales bacterium | reverse complement strand
GGTTGATTGCTAAATGACAGGCAGATGGTTCGACTGTCGCTCACCAAGCTACAACGCGAGGAAAATTATAGTATAAAAAGGTAAGAAGAAAAGGGTTGCGTCCCCTAATTTAGAATATTACAACCTATCTAAAACTCCAGCAACATCTTCAGGAGTATCGATAGGTAAGCTTTCAAAGTTTGATTTTTCAGTATAAATATTTAGGTCATTTTCTAACCAACGCAATTGTTCCAAACCTTCGGTTTTTTCAAGGTTACTAGCTTCCAGTGAAGCAATTGTTTTGAGGGCTTCCATTTTGTAACCGTAAATACCAATGTGCTGGAAGTAGCTTTGATTCGGGTTATGGTCTCTTTCAAAAGGAATAAAGCTTCGTGAAAAATAAAGGGCTCTACCTGATTTACTAACTACAGCTTTTACTCGATTTGGATTATCTAAACCTGATGCAGGAAGTTCTTTGATGAGTGTTGCAATATCTGCTTGTTTTTGATTTTTCAAAACGTAAATCAGTTTTGAAATCTCTTCTGGATCAATTAATGGTTCGTCTCCTTGAATGTTTATTATAATTTCAGCTTGTTCTTGTCTGTCTGCAATTTCTAAACAACGATCAGTTCCGCTTGGGTGATTTTGGTCGGTCATTTCAACTTTTCCTCCAAATGCAATCACAGCATCATAAATACGTTGATCATCTGTAGCCACAATGACTTCGTCTAGATCGGAGCATTTTTTGCATTGTTCATATACTCTTTGAATCATTGATTTCCCATTTAGGTCAACTAAAGGTTTACCTGGAAAACGGCTTGAAGCATAACGTGCAGGAATGATTCCGAATATCATGTTTTGTCTGTATTTTTATTGAACTAAGGTAAAGCTAATCAAAATGAAGTATTCTTTAATAATTCTGTTCTTTTTGATCGTTAAGACAACGATCGCGCAAGAGGATACATTGAGAATTATAGACATTCTGGATAAGATGGATTCTGCTATTACCCACCATAAAACTTTGGAATTTAAGTTTTACAAGGAAGAGCGTTGTACTGATCATAACGAGTATTCAATAAGTGAAGTAAAAGTTATTTGCGATAGCACTTATTGTGTTTACATGAAGTCAAACTCTCCTAGAGATGGAATGGAGATTCTATACCGTGAAGGGAAGAATGATGACAAAGTTTTAATCAACCCGAATTCATTTCCTTACTTTAACATGAATATCAAACCAGAAGGCTCTTTGATTAGAGAAAATCAACATCATTTCATTTACAATCTGGGTTTTCAATCGGTTCAAGAAATCGTGAGAAATTTTAGAAGAATGCATGCCGATAGTTTGGATGAGTATATTGTTAGAGACAACGATTACATTTGGGAAAAGACTCCTGTTTACAAAATTAGAATTGAGTATACGCCTTTTGGTTTCTATGATTATAAGGTAAAGGAAGGGCAAACTGTGGACTCTATCGCAAATGAACTATTTGTGAATGCTTATATGATTATTGAAGCAAATGAAAAGGTGGATGACTATTATGACATTGAAGCTGGACAAATTATAAAGGTGCCGAATAACTATGGTAAGGTTTGTGAGATGTTTATAGACAAAAAAAATTACCTGCCTATCAGACAGGTAATTTGGGATGATAAAGGTTTGTATGAAAAGTATGAGTATAAAAAAGTACAGGCATCTCCGGTTTTTAAATCAGATGAATTAGAGCCGTCCTTTAAAGGCTATGACTTTTAGGTCATTATCTTCTTTTCTTAGCTCTTCTCTTTTTCCATTTTTTATTAAAGCTATAACTTACCCCAGCCATTGCTCCATAGGTAAAGTAAGAACGCCTGAACTTCTTTGAAATATCTGTTGAGTTAGTGAAACGATCTTCAATTGCAATTTTTAAGTTCGTTCTAAAGCCATTTCCGAGTCCATAACTCATGTATAAATCATGACGATTAAATCGGTAGTAAAGGAAGGCTTCAGGTTCATCATCATTGGTATAAGCCAAAGATTGTGATAGTTTCTAGAAACCCAAGCGTATTTATATGAAGCAACGAACTTTCCCTTTTTATATGAAATTTTACCTCCATAGCTAGGAGTAGTAAACCCTAAATCTCCTTCACCACGGTCTGCTTTATGATTCACACTGTAATATGCAGACAGCTTGATTCTCTTGGTAAGAGGGTAGTTAAGCTTCAACTTAACGATGTCATAAACCCAGTTGTTTAAAGGATAAACATATGTAGAATCCTCAGCCACTAAAGAGTCTAAAGGAATCTCATATCCATCTTCGTCAAATACTTCATCGATCAACCATTCAGAATATTGGCGATTTCTATGAATCCAACTCAACTCATATTTCATCAACTTTTTGGCAATTTTATGTCTGTAAGAAAGACGAGCACCGTAGTCGATTGAATTGTATGAGAAACTTTGAAAATTAGAAATAGTATCTCTTCCATCGTATGTTCTCATATCGTATCCTGCCCATGCTTGTAACCAAGTATTTTTGATTAACCTTTGCTGTACAGTTAACTTCGGATAAGCTTGATAGAAGCTATACGGACGCGTATATTCATCACCAATGATGGTTGTTCTAACCAACCTTTGACGACCCATTTTTAACGAAGGTTCTATCCAACTGTACTTTTGATATTTGTGTTTGAAGCTTGTTTTAGAAAAGTAGCTCAATCCATAGAAATCCCTTAAAGTAGAATCACCGTAGTTTTTTGCATCAGAACTGATTGCAGTATGAAAAAAGTCTTTCTTCTTTTTACTGGTCCAATAGTAATTAACGTCTAGATGAGAAAAGTTAAAGGCACCATTTTTCGATAAGCTATCAAAGGGAATCAAAACATCATCTTTGTTCTCATATTCTCGAGGTGATAAAAAGATATTGCTGTCGTATCCAACTCTTGTTCCAGCTTTAATTTTAAGCTTAGACTGTTGTCCGTTTGCAACTCCTAGAACTGCAAATGAAATGATAATTAATATAACACTTTTCATATTATAGATTTTCTTATTACTAGCAAAGTCTGGATAGTACTTTACGATTCTCTTGTAAAGCTTTAAGGCCGACTCCTTTTTACCTTCAGTCTCGTAAATATTAGCTAATCTTAGCATCGCATATTTATGTTTGTTGTCTTTCTTTAAACAAGTGATATACGATTTTTTGGCTGCCGATATATCTTCCAACTCTTCTTGAGCTTTCCCTCTCCAATAGTAAACCCATTTATCACGACGTCCGACTTTAATGGCTCTATAGAATAAAGAGATAGCTTTTTTGTAAGACTTTTTCTTCTGATATGTTCTAGCCAGTTCATAGATTCTTTCCTCATCAGGGAAGTACTTCAAGTATTTATCTTCTACTCTAAGCAATTTTTCTGGACTCTTTAGTTTATCCGTATAGATTAAAGTCAGCTGCTCGTATGCATCCTCCTGATAAGCATCAATTTGAGTGATTTTAAAGTATTGATTCGAAGCAGACTTATACTTTTTTGCATTGAAGTATGATTCCGCTAAATCATATCCACTAAAAACTAATCACTAAACTTCAAGACTTTTTCGACCTGAATTTTTTGTAGGCCATTACTGCTAATACCA
>CBFIFL010000095.1:0-3594 GCA_965661855.1 Flavobacteriales bacterium | reverse complement strand
TTTAAATCGAAATCCGTTCTAGAGTGAATTCCTTCCAACTCTTTAAATCCGAATGGAAAGTTAAACTCGATATCAGCTGCAGCGTTAGCATAATGAGCCATTTTCAAGTGATCGTGAAATCTATAATTCTCTTCTCCAAAACCAAGTAGCTGGTGCCACTTCATTCTAGTTTCTTTCCACTTGTTATACCATTTTAAGTCATCACCAGGACGAACAAAAAATTGCATTTCCATTTGTTCAAACTCTCTTTGTCTGAAAATAAATTGTCTTGCAACAATCTCATTTCTAAAGGCTTTACCGATTTGAGCGATTCCAAAAGGAATTTTCATTCTACCCGATTTCTGAACATTCAAATAGTTAGCGAAAATACCCTGAGCCGTTTCTGGTCTTAGGTATATCTTATTTGAATCATCAGCAACAGAACCCATTTCAGTTGAAAACATCAAGTTGAAATGACGAACATCCGTCCAGTTTCCTGAACCACTTACCGGACAAGTAATTTTCAAGTCTTCGATTAGCTGTTTAAACCCAGCCATATCTTCTTCCTCTTGAACTCTTTTTAACTCGTCTTCTATTTTATTGATCTCAGCCGTTCTTCTCAAAACGTTAGGATTCGTAGATCTAAATTCTTCTTCATTAAAGTCATCACCAAACTTCTTTAAAGCCTTAGCAACATCTTTATTGATTTTACCTTCAATTTTAGCAATGTGATCTTCAACCAAAACATCCGCTCTGTATCTTTTCTTAGAATCCTTATTGTCAATTAACGGATCAGAAAAAGCATCTACGTGTCCCGAAGCCTTCCAAGTTGTTGGATGCATGAAGATTGCAGAATCAATTCCAACTATATTTTCATGCAGTTGAACCATTGATTTCCACCAGTATTGCTTGATGTTATTTTTAAGTTCAGTACCTAATTGACCGTAGTCATAAACAGCACTTAAACCATCATATATTTCACTTGATTGAAAAACGAATCCATGCTCTTTTGCATGAGATACTACTTTCTTAAATAAGTCGTCTTGATTTGCCATGGCGCAAAATTAAGCTTTTCCCGGTTTTTAGGGTGAAGCGAAGGTTAAAAATTTAGTATCTTGAACTTCTCATTGAGCTGTGCGCATGGAACAACAAGACTTACTACTAGAAATCAAAAATCTCGTTACTGAATTTCAATCTGATGGTAAAGCAGTAAAAGCGGTTAACGACGTTAGTTTTACTTTGAAAAAAGGACAAACAATCGGTATTGTTGGAGAATCTGGCTCTGGTAAGTCGGTTACTTCATTGTCTACAATGAGATTGATTCCAAATCCTCCTGGTAGAATCGCTAGTGGTGAAATCATTTATCACAGTGAGAAAGGCCCTGTTGATTTGACTCAACTCTCGGAAAAGGAAATGCAAAAGATCAGAGGAAATGAAATTTCGATGATTTTCCAAGAGCCGATGACTTCTTTAAACCCAGTTTACACGTGTGGTGATCAGGTTATGGAGGCCATTCTTTTGCATCAAAACGTTAGCAAGAAAGAAGCGAAGGCTAAAACAATCGAATTATTCAAAAAGGTTGAATTACCAAGACCTGAAGCTATTTTCAAATCTTACCCTCATCAAATTTCTGGTGGACAAAAACAAAGGGTAATGATTTCCATGGCAATGTCTTGTGAACCTTCTGTTTTAATTGCTGATGAACCTACTACAGCTTTGGATGTTACTGTTCAAAAAACGATTCTTGATTTGATGCAGCAACTTCAAAAAGAACAGGATATGGGAATCCTGTTTATCACACACGATTTAGGTGTGGTAGCTGAATTGGCCGATCATGTCGTGGTAATGTATAAGGGTAAAATAGTTGAACAAGGTTCGGTTTGGGATATATTTACGAATCCTAAACATCCATATACTAAAGGTTTATTGGCTTGTAGACCTCCTTTAGAAAAACGATTTTCAAAACTTCCGGTTGTAAGCGACTTTATGTCTGTTGACAAGGACGGTGTAATGACTGAATCTGCAGCTACTGTTGAAGAATTAGTAGAAGGTTTAGAAATCACTCCTGAACAAAGAAAAATCAATCACGAAAAGTTATACGCTCAAGAACCCTTGATGAAGGTTCGTAACTTAAAAACATACTTTCCTCAAGAGAAAAACTTGATGGGTAAAGTTAAAAAGTGGGTGAAAGCAGTCGACAATTTAACGTTTGATGTATACCCGGGTGAGACTTTAGGTTTGGTTGGGGAATCAGGTTGTGGTAAAACTACAACGGGTAGAACATTACTTCGATTAGTGGAAGCTACAAGTGGAGAGGTAATCTACAATGGCCAAAACATACTCGAGCTTTCGAATAAAGAAATGAGGTCTTTGAGAAAAGACATTCAAATTATATTTCAAGATCCATACTCATCACTGAATCCGAGGATGACAATCGGTCAAGCGATTCTTGAACCGATGAAAATTCATGGGATTTTAGACAGTGATAAACAGCGAAAAAAACATGTGATGGAATTATTGGAAAGAGTGAGCTTAAGCGCTTCTCATTTCAATCGTTACCCTCATGAATTTTCGGGTGGACAAAGACAACGTATTTGTGTTGCAAGAGCTTTAGCTTTAAAGCCAAAATTCATTATTTGTGACGAATCCGTTTCAGCTTTAGATGTTTCTGTTCAAGCACAAGTGTTGAACTTACTGAATGAGTTGAAAAGAGAATTCAACTTCACTTACGTTTTCATCTCACATGATTTATCAGTTGTGAAATTCATGTGCGATAGAATGATCGTAATGAACAAAGGTAAAATCGAAGAAATGGGTGAAGCAGATGAAATCTATGCAAACCCAAAATCAGAATACACTAGAAAATTGATTGAAGCAATTCCTAAAGGGAGTTTGGAAGATATTAAAAGTGTTTAATTTGATGATTAATTCAGGACAACAAGCAACTCTGACTACTCTTTTCAACCGGAAATAAGCCAAATCGGAGAGTCCAATGAATATAACCTTCTTGTTAAACCATACCAACTATTAAAAATTGAGATTCAAGACACCAGTGATAAATACAGTCACTATAGGCTTTTTCTGGATCCGCAAAAACCTTCTCCTTATCCTGAATTAATGCAAAATGATACCACTATAACGCGTTTTATCGTTCCAGATGATACCATTCACCTGAGCTTTTATTGTTATACTGATTCCTTGACATATCCTGCCGATTCATTCTTCATTAGGCAGCTCTTTTTTCCGTTTAACAATGAGTCATCAATGGAAATTAAGTTTTAGCTATAGAAAGAGTCAAACAGGTTACGCAACCCTATTATTCTCAAGATCGTGTCATTTTGTACCTTTACAATAATGAGTCGCAAAGATTACCTCAAATCCGATATTATTCCGCATATCCCTCTTCAACCAGGGGTATATCAGTACTTTGATGTTGATGGGAAAATAATCTATGTAGGTAAGGCAAAATCATTGCGAAAAAGAGTTCAATCTTATTTCAATCGTGATAAAGATTTATCGGGTAAAACCAGGGTTTTGGTTTCCCGAATTCATGAAATCAAATACATTGTTGTTGAGACGGAATTCGATGCTTTATTACTGGAGAACAATCTGATT
>CBFIFL010000094.1:0-3651 GCA_965661855.1 Flavobacteriales bacterium | reverse complement strand
CTATAGGAGATAGCAAGGCAGCTGAAGCTTACAAGCGCTTGATGGATTTCACACTTGATGTTTCATCCAAGGTAGACTGCGATGTTTGTTTATGCTACGCTGGCGATAAGACGGTTGAAGAGTGGAATGAGAAAGTGACTCAGGTTGATACGCAAGAGGGAAATGATATTGGTGAACGAATGATTACTGCTTTTGACAAAGGTTTTTCAGCAGGCTATGAACGCATTGTTCTAATTGGTAGTGATTGTGCTGAATTAAGAGAAGGTATCATAGAAGAAGCTTTTGAAGCTTTAGAATACAACGAAGTAACAATAGGACCAGCAGAAGATGGGGGTTATTACTTAATCGGAACCAATCAAAGCTTACCTGTTCTTTTTACGGATATGGAGTGGAGTACAGATGAGGTTTTTGAAACCACTTTCCATAGAATAAGATGGGCTAAGGTAGGAGCTGAGTTTTTAGAGAAGTTATCTGACGTTGATGAATTCGTTGACGCACAAAGAGTCCCTTGGCTTAAGGATTTACTTTAATGATTTCCATAATTATTCCAGTTTACAAGGAAGAAGACTTATTGCAAAAGGCAATAGATAAGCTGAATGCTTTAGTCAAAGCTAGAAATCAGGTTGAAATAATTATCGTAAACGGTGAGGATAAAAAGATAACCGTTGAAGGTGCTGATCAAATAATCAGTTCACCTAAGGGAAGAGCGATTCAAATGAACAGCGGTGCTGAAATTGCAAAAGGGGAGGTGCTTTACTTTCTTCATATAGATTCCATTCCGCCAAAACATTTCGATCAATACATCAATCAGGCTATTTCAGATAAAACAGACTCGGGTTGCTTTCGAATGAAATTTGACATGAACCATTGGTTGCTTAATGTATCTGGATGGATGACAAAATTCAACGGAGTGGTTAATCGAGGTGGTGATCAATCTTTGTTTATAAAGAAATCTGTTTTTAATGAGCTTAATGGATTTCGAGAGGATTTGATCATTTTAGAGGATATTGGTATGGTTCAGAAGATCTACAAGAATTACAGCTTTGTCGTTTTAAATGCATTTATAGTTACCAGCGCAAGGCGATACAGAGAAAATGGAGTGATATATTTACAGAGTGTATTTGGGATAATACATTTGATGAATGCCTTGGGTTTTTCACAAGAAAAAATGCTAAGGTTTTATAAAAGAAGAGTGCGATAAATTATGAGCAGTTATTTAGAGACAACGAAAAACGTATATAAAGAAGCAGCATTAACTCCCGATGTAGGGTTATGCTGTACAACTAGTCCGATTTGGAAACTTCCATCATTGGAAATTCCGTCGATTATGTTAGAAATGAATTATGGTTGTGGTACAACAGTTCATCCACGTGATTTAGCTGATAATCCGAATATTCTATATGTTGGAGTAGGAGGAGGAATGGAAGTCCTTCAGTTTGCTTATTTCAGTAGAAAAAAGGATGGTGTAATTGGTGTTGACGTGGTAGATGAAATGCTGGATGCATGCAAAGATAATTTGAAGCTTGCAGAGGAACAGAATGATTGGTTTCAATCTGATTTTGTTTCACTAAGAAAAGGTGATGCTTTGAATCTGCCAATTGATGATGAAAGCATTGATGTTGCAGCACAAAACTGTCTATTCAATATTTTCGAAAAAGACGATTTGAAGAAAGCTTTAAAGGAAATTTACAGAGTATTAAAGCCACATGGAAGATTGGTTTTATCTGATCCTATTGCAGAACAAATGCCAGAACATTTAAAGTCTGATGAGACCTTACGAGCACTTTGCTTAAGTGGAGCATTACCAATGCAAGAGTATATTGATATGTTAACGGAAGTAGGCTTTGGTACCGTTGAGATTAGAGCAAGACGTCCTTATAGAGTTTTAGCACCTAATCATTATGACGTTGAAGAAAACGTTTTGATTGAGAGTCTTGAAGTAGCAGCAATTAAAGATCCTATGCCTGAAGATGGTCCGTGTGTATTCACAGGAAAAGCTGCTGTGTATTATGGAGATCAAGAATATTTTGATGATGGAAAGGGACATACTTTACTTCAAAATCAACCTTTAGCCATTTGTGATAAAACTGCAGGTGCATTAGAAGCACTAAATAGAAACGATATATATTTCTCACCATCCACATTCCATTATGATGGAGGAGGCTGTTGTTAATTTAAAAAATTAAAGAGCATGGCATTTATAGATGTAATCCAACATGAGCAATCAGAAGGACAACTTAAAGAGATTTATGACGGTTTAGTTGAGTCGCGTGGTAAATTGGCAGAAGTTCATAAAATTCAAAGTTTGAATCCTGAGTCCATTACCAACCACATGGATTTATACATGACTATCATGTTTAAGAAAAGCCCGTTAAAAAGGGTAACAAGAGAAATGATTGCTGTTGTGGTTTCAGCCGCTAACAACTGTGCGTATTGTCAAAAACACCATGCTGACGCCGTTAATCACTATTGGAAGGATTCAGAAAAAGTAGAGCAGTTAAAGAAGGATTATACTGAGTTGGATTTAAGTGATGTGGAGAGAAAACTTTGTGACTATGCACATCATTTAACAACGAATGCAGGTCCGTTAAAGGAAAGTGTTTTTATTCAACCACTGCGTGATTTAGGATTAAGTGATAGAGCTATCCTAGACGCAAATATGGTAATCTCTTACTTCAACTTTGTAAACAGAATGGTACTTGGATTAGGAGTTCAAGAAGAGGATACTACTGGAGGTTATAAGTATTAATGCTTTATTCAAGCATTAATACTTGTTTGTGTGTAGATTCTTCAGATTGAATGATTAGCAAATAGGAACCCTTTGCAAAATCTTCAGTTGTTAAAGAGTACTCCTTGAAATAACTAAGTTTTTCAGAAAGGATTAGTCTTCCTTGTAAGTCATAAATGGAGATAGCTACCTGAGTCAATTTTTTAGAGGAAGAAATCTGAACAAAACTTTTAGCCGGGTTAGGGTATACACTGAAATCAACCTTACTTAAATCATTGTTTATTGATGAAGAGATTATGGTCAAATCCAATGTGACTAAAGAATCGTATCCCAAACTTGTAACGAAGTTAAACTGAACTGTATCAACAGATTCAGTGTAGGTTATGCCGTTTATCCAGGTAAACGAATCAGTATGCGTTTCAACCTGAATGGATGAGCTAGGAGTATAACTAGTAGGGCCAAGGTTTCTGAAAACTTTTGAAATTCGTAGAGCCGGACTAGTTCCAATACCTGAGATTACTATATCTAAATTGTTGTCTCCATCAATATCAGTACAATCAAGTGAAGAGAATTCTAAATGGTCTAAAATAGATTGGTTGAATTCAAAGAAATGCCCACTTCCATTATTTAAATAAACTTTAGTTAAAGCAATTGAGTTGCTTCCATCATCTGCTTGACCGGTTAATAATAAGTCTGGATCATTGTCACCATCAATGTCAGCAAATTTCACTTTCCCGTAGCTTATTCCAGTGAGCTGAGAAAGACTATCTTTTTCGAATACACCAGTACCATCATTTTTATAAATGAGAGTCTTTGGTTTGTAAAAGTCATCTTGCGATAAGCCCGATATTACAAAGTCGATATCTCCATCATTATCAATGTCAGAATAGTCAGTTGTTGAATTGCTGAGTCTTTCAAAGTTT
>CBFIFL010000093.1:0-3794 GCA_965661855.1 Flavobacteriales bacterium | reverse complement strand
AGATAAGGTTCTTTCTGGTATTTTTTCCAATTGTCTTGATAAGGTTTTGCAATTAAGAAATCGTTTTTTCTTCCTTGAATTAATAGATCAAACAAGAAAGCCCTGTATTGAACATTGGAAATTTGTTGGTCCATTATTCTTCCTCCAGATTCATAGTTCAGGTAATCCATGTATTTAATCAATCCTAAGCTATCCGATAAAGTTTGATCGTTGAGTTTAAGAGGGACATATCTTCCATTAGCAATGGTAGAATTGCCATTACCTGATTTTTCCGTGCTTTGTAATGCGACATTCTTGTCGAATAAAAGCTTCTTTTGTTCTTTAACTAAGGCTATTTCTTCTTCGGTAATTTTGGGGAATCGATACTCACTATCGCTACTTTCTTCTTTATCTTCTTCAATCCTTAAAGCCAATCTATAACCAACAGTTGCAGATCCTTTGAATGAATTAGAAATCACCTCTTCTTTCATCTGTTTAATGCTTGCTAAAGAATCTAACCAAGATCCGCCAACAGAAATATAGTTCCCATTAGATTCAACAACTTCTGAAACATTTCCAAGAAGGTTCTTAAAACCTTGCTCATTTGGATGTCCGATCCAAACAAGACCAGTATGCATTTGGATAAAAGGAGTCTTTAAACCCGCTACCTTTGCTTTTTCCTGGAGTTCTTTACTTAAATTCCTACCTGGATTTGGTCCATAAGGAGCTATTTCTGAGAAGTTATTATAATTTATATGATAAAATGCTAACTCGTCATCTGTCCAAGGTATTAGCGAATTACCTCTGTCTTTTAAGGCTGTTTCCCAGATTTCTTTAGAAGGAAGGGATACTTTGTAGTGGTTCCAGTAACCATCTTCTTTATCTAATATATCATTTAACCAAGCCATGTATGCTTTAACCCCTTCTATTGGTGCATTAACTAATGGGAAATTATCGTAAGCAGGATGAGCAAAATATTCTTCAACCATTAGTTTCATATAACCTGAAGACTTACCATAAACCATGTTCCAACCTTCTTGATATGGAGCAAATTTTCTATACTCTATTGTTTTACCTGACTGAATTAAATCGAATAAAAAGGTTTTATAATCCTTATTGGTTATTTCTGTTTGTGATAAATAAGGACAATCAGAGCAATCCTTTCTGACTGCAGCGTATCCTTTGCGTTTTATTAAATTTTTAATAAGATCTTTCTTACGCTTATTTAGTTCCTTAATTTCTTTAGCGTTAAAAACCGGAATATTAGTTTTATCAGCTAAATATAAACCCTCATTCTTATTAAAAACAGGTCTAAACCCTATTCGCCTTGATCCATTAAAATCCTCTGCTAATTCTATCTTATTTTTAATCTTTAGGTCTTCTAATGAATCTTCCCAAGAGCCTCCAATGGCATAGAAGGTTTCTTCCAGTTGAATAATCTCTGAGACATTTCCAAATACATTAGCAACCCCTATTTTATTAGGGTATAAATCTACTGGAACAGTTATATCAGCACGATCATCTAGATTAGAAATAGGAGTGTTATTTGCGTAATTCGCATGTTTTTTCGAGTCAATTCCATTAAACGGTAAGGAATCTATTCCGATCCAATGTTCAATCGCTCTCCATTGACCATATGTTGGAATATTTACCTCGTAGTTTGGTCTAGAAAACAAATAAGACTTTGAATCCGAATTTTGATTCAAAGTCTCTGTCATCCATTCGCAGTACATTTTAGCTCCTAAGACTGAAATATTAACTACTGGATAATTATCATAAGAAGGATGAGAAAAGTACAAACTAACGTAAGGACTTTGCTGAACACTGTCTTTGTGCACAAAAGTACCCCAACCATTCTGATCTGGTTTAGCTAATAAAAAATCATCTTTCCTGTTTTGCATTAATAAATCAAAAAGAAAGGTTCGATACTCTAAATTTGTTACCTCAGTGTTTGATATATATCCTTCTTTGAAAGACTCTTTTCCTTCTGTATTAATTTTTTTAAGAGAAAATAATAGGTGAGGTAAATTTGTATAGCCTTCCTTTTCTTGCACTCTTTTTACCATCTCCTCCTTCTTCTTTCTAACCTTTTCCTTATCCTCTTCTGTCAACTTCGGAAAACGATATCCTTCCTCAACCTTAGGAAAATCCTTAACCTCCACCTTAACCGGCTTCGAAGCAAGTATTTGAGGCTGAGAACTCAATCCCTGTTTCAATCCATTCACATATATAGGGGTTTTAGTTGGTTTTGAAGGTTGTAGTTTAGCTTCCTCTTTTTTGTAGATTGAGGTGATCGATATCGTTTCGTTTGATTGATTTTTAACTGTTGTATTAATTTCTTCTTTTGTTTCACCTGAGAAAAAGATTATCCCTGCAGTGATAAGACTTGTGATAGCCAACATAATGAATCCGTTTTTAATATTAATCAAACGTTGAAGTAAAGACTGATTCGAAACAGTCGTACTTGTTTGTTTGATGAACTGAGTTTTGGTTTCATCAAAAGAAGTCTTTGGTGCCTCACTTCGAGCAGCGTCAAAAAGCTTATTTAATTGCTGGTCTTTATTCATGATTTACCTCCCTTTCTTTTAATGTTGGAACGGTTAACAAGGATTTCAATTTTTCTCTTCCTCTCTTTAATCTTTGCTTTACAGCATCTGGAGATGATTCCTGCATTTCTGCAATCTCTTTGATGCTGAATCCACTAATTTCAAATAGAATCAATGCTTCTTTTTGTATTTCAGGAAGTTTGGCTAAAGCTTCATGTAACAATCTTACCTCTGTTTTTAATTCGGTCCTATCATTAATGTCAATAACCTTAACCTGCTTTTCGATACTTAAATCAGCTAATTTTTGTCGCTTGTTTTCGTTCGATAATAAACGAACAGCAATTCCACATAAGAAAGAAAAAAAGGATTCCTCTGAATTTACCTTATCGAACTTTTCAAAAGCCACTAATAAAGTTTCATTCATCAAATCACTGCCTTCCATTTCACCATATACTCGCGCTCTGCAGAAACGCTCGAACCTATCATGAATTGGTTCATAGTATTTGAGAAACTTCTTTTGCTTTCTTTTGATCATCTGAATAATCGCTGTTCAATAGGTTAATGTAACGAGATGGAAAAAAGTGACATTGGTTTTGAACTTTTTTTTTCGTTAGGTGAATTTCGGAAATTATTTTAATGTAGGAGCTACCCTTGCGGTCGACCGCACATGAACCTTCTTATTTTGGTTTTCGGGCGACCGCAAGGGTAGCCCCTACGAATATAGGTGATCGTTTGTCCAATTGATAGGATTGTTTTTAATGTAGGCTTGGCAGTTTACTAAGTCAGAGTGATCTCTTATGATGTGTTCATAATAATTACGTTGCCAGAGTTTACCCATTTGTTTGTTGTGGGACTTGTATAAGTGAAGACACTTCATAAAAACTTCAGACTTATATGCTCCTATGATTTTTGACAAAGAAGTGGTATTCCGATGAGTCATAATAAGTATGCCATGAATATGATTTGGCATTACTTGAAAAGTGTCAAGCTCAAGCCCTTCGAATCTTTTTATTAAATTCATCCAAACATTAAATGCAATGGATCCTAATGAATTTAAGCACATGAATTCGTTACGTACTTTACCAAAACGATGCTTTCGATCTTGACAACATATGGTAATGAAAATAATCCCTTCACCAGAGTAGTCATAGTTTTGTAATCGAACTGATACTCGCTGACCTAATTCCATCCTAAGTATTTCTTTCAAAGAAACTCAATAGAATTATTCATTCTTGCAATTTTTAGTAACCGTAGGGGCTACCCTTGCGG
>CBFIFL010000092.1:0-4166 GCA_965661855.1 Flavobacteriales bacterium | reverse complement strand
AATTGCACCAAATGGAGCTCCAATGAAAAATAAGACTAGACAGGAAACTGCTAAAGTGAATTTTTTGTGGAATTCCATATCGTACTTGACAATATGATAGTTCTTTCCAGTAAATGATTTTTCAACGTTATCAATTTTTGCTTTCATCCCTCTTGCTAATTGAGTAGCATGATCGATCACTTTTTTCTTAGTTTTCAATGAGATAGAATCAAGAGTTGGGTAAGTATTAACCGCCAACGCAGCTATTGAATCGTAATTAATGAGACTGTCTTTTTTAAAGAAGTAGATGTCATTTATTTGTTGAGTGGACTTATAAGCAGTTCTTGCTTTCATTCTTTGTAATGAGTCAATACCTTCAACTAATTGAGGGAAGGTTAGCATGGCAGATTGCTTCTTAAAAATACTACCATCTGATCGTTCTAATTCTGAATTGTCTAACTCTATAATGAACTCTTGTTTTTCAAATTCACTGGTCATAAAGGGATAAGTAAGCTTCTTAGATCCTTTGGCATAATGCTCCTCATTTACCGAGTAACCATTAAATAAAGTAACGTAGAGTTTATCCTTGTTTTTACCAGATTTCATTCGACCGGATTCAGCAATAGTAACATTGTTATTCTTCAGACTTGTGCTGTGATCATGAATAATCAAATGGTGTAAAGTTCCGTCTGGATCTTTCTTGTCAACGTAAATGTTAAAATTGGCAATTTGATCATAGAACACTCCTTCAGGAATATTCAATTCAGGACTTTTTTTATGAATGTCACGTAATAAAGTTCTAGCTTTTAAACTCGTAACAGGAATAATGTTGTTACTGGTGATAAAGGCGAAAATACTGATGAAAAAGGTTAGAATCATTAAAGGTTTAATGAACTGTTGAAGGGATACACCTAACGATTTTGCGGCAACCAGCTCATTGCTTTCCCCTAAATTTCCCAGTGTCATTATCGAAGATAAAAGCATCGACAAAGGCAATGCCATTGGAAACTGGTTTACACTTGCGTAAGCTATTAATTCAAGAATGACCGATATATCTAAACCCTTTCCAACCATGTCTTCGATATATTTGAACAGCCAAATCATCAAGAACAGAAAGTTCGAGATTAAGAAGGTCAGTAAAAACGGACCTATAAAAGCTTTCAATACGAAGAGATGAAGTTTTTTCATATCGCTGGGCAAAGGTAGTCAATATTCGCCAATCACTTGCAATACCTAGCTTCCTCTGATTACTTCAATCAACTTGGTTTTTAAAATAGAACGATTAGAAAGAAAACCAATAATAGTAACCAGTGTACCAGTGCTTAACAGAATAAGCAATGCTGGAACAAACGGTATAGTAATATCAATTTCGAATACAAAGACACCTAACAAGTTGCTTAAGATAATTCCTAAAATAACTCCTACTGATGATCCGATAATTCCAAGAACAAAGTATTCTGTTAAGGTGATTTTGCCAATTTGTTTTGCACTAGCTCCAAGCGTTCTTAATAAAACGGTATCCTTCAAACGCTGATACTTACTGTTTCTCACCGTTCCTATTAAGACTAAGAAACCGGTTATTAAAGCAATAAGAGAAAGGAATTCAATTACTAGTTTGATTTTATCGATTACGTCGTTAACGGTGCTGATGATACTTTTCAGATCAACGATGGAAACATTCGGGTACTTACTCAGGCTATTGTTTTGAAAAGCAGCAGATGAGATTTCATCTTTTGATCTTGTTACAATGGCATAAAACTTTGGTGCATCTTCTAACATTCCAGAAGGGAACATGATGTTAAAGCTAGTTTGAACCTTGTTTCTTGTCAGCTTCATTATTCCGCTAACCCTACATTTCATAACAACTCCTTGAACATTGAAACTGACTTCATCACCAACTTCCACTTCCATTTGACTAGCGGTTCTTTTTTCTAAATAGACAGGGTTGAAGTCAACAGATGACTTATCACTGATAAACTCTCCATCAATAAGTTCTTCCTCTTCCTTTAAATAGTCTCTATAGCTAACTCGATATTCTCGGTTTAAAATATGCTTTGGAATTTCGCTTAAGGTGTCGTTTTTAATTTCAGATCTACTAAGCCCTTTAATGCTATCCAATCTCATCGCAATAATAGGAGAAACATCAATCAATGGAAGTCCTTCGCTTTTCATTAACCCTTTATAATCTTCCAACTGATTTTCTTGGATGTCAAACATTATCATGTTTGGTTGATCTCCTTCTTTAGCTACATTAAGCTCTGAAATTAGGTTGGATTGTAGAAAGACCAGAAGCGAGATCATCATCGTACCCAAGCCGATAACAACCGTAAGTTCTTGCGTCTGATTGTTTGGTCTGAATATGTTCGATAAACCTTGCTTAACTGTGTAAGAAAACTGGTTTTTAACTTTTGATTTGAGCAACTTAGCTATTAACCATGCAATTCCTGTTAACACCAGTAAAACCAAACCTAAAGCCACGGTGAAGGCAATTGCACCACTTACTGTACCTGTTTGACTATAGGCGAAAATGATAACAAAAAGAGTGATTCCTAATCTACTCAACCATTTCACAGTTCTCCCTGGCTTCACATTTTCACTTGCATTAATGGCAGAAATTGGAGAAATGTTTTTACTAGCTAGTAAAGGACTTATAGTAAACAATATGGTTGTGATCACACCAACCAGTAGACCAATTATTACCGCATCTGGAGCGAGCATGAATTCTACATCTACTACCAAAAAGTCTTGAAGCAATAAAGGCAGTATTCGTTGAATTAAGAAACCAATGCCAATACCAATTATCGAAGTGATTAAGGCTATGATCGCTACCTCGATAAAGTAAATCCAAAATATGGTATTTGATTTTGCACCAATACACCTTAAAGTGGCTATTATCGAATTCTTACTCTTTAGGTATATACTAACTGAACTGGCAATACCGATACTTCCTAGAATCAAAGAGATAAACCCGATAAGGTTCAGGAAGTTGTTTAAGTATTTGAAGAACTCTTTTAAATCCTCCTTACGATCTTCAACACTTGTTAGAGAAATACTTTCATCTTCAAGCACTTTTTTTAGTGCTTTGTAAGGTTCTCCAGAATACTGTTTATCCGTTTTGAAAAAGGTTTTTCGTGTGACTCTACTTCCTACTTGAAGAATCCCCGTTGCTTCTAAAGTATTTAAAGGGATGTAAACGGGAGGGGCTACTGCAGCAGCGATACCATTTGAACCCAATGCTTTAACGATTCCTCCTATGACTTGATACTTCTTTTTCCCAATGTTGATGGAATCGCCAGGATGTAAATCCAATTGAAGCATGATGGTTTTGTCAACTAAGGCATTGTTTCCATCTAAAAGTTGAGACATTAAACCCGATGGTTCTGTTTCCACTTCACCATAGAAAGGGTATTTATCGGCAACAGCTTTAACATTCACTAATCTGAACGCCTGCTTTTCCGAATAGAAAAGCATTGAAGCAAAACTACTTTCATAAGTCTTTTCGGTTCCTAAAGTATCGAATAATGCAACTTGATTACTGTCTAATTCTAACCTGCTTGAAACAACATAATCAGCACCAAGTAAACCTTTTGCTTCGCTGTTAATTTTTTCATTTAAACTGTATTTAAAAGATTGAATAGCTACTAAAGACGCAATTCCTAATACAATAGAACTTGCGTAAATAAGTAGTCTTGATTTATTTTGAATGGCGTCTTTTATCGCCATTTTAAAGATCCACTTCCAATTATTCATGACTAGCCTTTTTTACGTCGCTTTCAATTTCACCAGACTTCAAACGAATAATTCGATTCGTTTTTTCAGCTAAGTCTAAGTCATGTGTTACTATTATTAATGTTGTTCCTTTTTCTGTATTTAAATCAAATAGTAAAGACTCTACATTATCACTTGTTTTACCGTCTAAATTTCCTGTTGGTTCATCTGCGAATAAAACTTCCGGATCATTCATAAATGCTCTTGCAATTGCAATACGCTGTTGTTCTCCTCCAGATAATTGATTTGGGTAATGACCTTTTCGATCTAGTAAGCCAACTCGTTCGATTAAATCTAAAGCTTTCGATTTTGCATTCTTTCCTCCTTGAATCTCTAACGGAACCATGATGTTATCCAAAGCAGTCAAAGATGGGATCAATTGAAAGTTCTGAAATATAAATCCAACATGATCATTTCTT
>CBFIFL010000091.1:4295-4526 GCA_965661855.1 Flavobacteriales bacterium | reverse complement strand
TTCCTAATCCTTCTTCAAAGGACATAACTATTAGAGGTATTGACGCTTCTTTAATCGTTAGAGTAGTGAATACTGCCGGACAAGATCTAAGTCATTTAATTAGTGAACTTTCAACGGGGGGTGATTTTATTCAAATCGACATACGGAAATTACCTATTGGCAATTACATTGCTATCATTGGTGCAGATATTTTAAGATTCTCCAAGCAATAATTGTCAATTCAAAGCTTGA
>CBFIFL010000091.1:0-4285 GCA_965661855.1 Flavobacteriales bacterium | reverse complement strand
CCTTCTTCAAAGGACATAACTATTAGAGGTATTGACGCTTCTTTAATCGTTAGAGTAGTGATTGGTGCAGATATTTTAAGATTCTCCAAGCAATAATTGTCAATTCAAAGCTTGAAACTTTATCTTTGAAAAAAAGAAATCAAGCAATGAGTGTTTTAGTAGCCCCTTCAATGTTAGCGTCAGATTTTGCTAACCTACAATCAGAAATAGAAATGGTTAATGCTTCTCAAGCAGACTGGTTTCATATTGATGTAATGGATGGTGTTTTTGTTCCAAACATTAGTTTTGGAATGCCTGTGATGAAGGCTATGAAAAAGCATACCAACAAACCAATGGATGTGCATTTAATGATCGTTAATCCGGATCAATACATTAAAACATTTAAAGAGGTTGGAGCAGATATTTTAACTGTTCATTACGAAGCTTGTACTCATTTACACAGAACACTTCAAGCGATAAAAGCGGAAGGAATGAAAGCTGGAGTTGCTTTAAACCCACATACTCCTGTTTCATTGTTATCAGATGTTATTGAAGATATAGACTTAGTTTGTTTGATGTCTGTTAATCCAGGTTTTGGAGGACAAAAGTTCATCAGAAATACATTCAACAAAGTGAAAGAACTTAAAGCAATGATTAACGAAAGTGCATCTGAAGCTTTAATTGAAATTGATGGAGGAGTTGATCTTCACAATGCTTCTATGCTTGCAGAATGTGGTGCTGATGTTTTAGTTGCTGGTAGTACTGTTTTCAAAGCGGAGAACCCAAGTCAAACAATTCAAGATTTAAAATTATAAGAATGCAAGTCACCTTTTTAGGAACTGGAACTTCACAAGGCGTACCCATTATTGGATGTGACTGTGAGGTATGCTTGTCTACAAATAAAAAGGATAAGCGCTTACGTTCAAGTGTCTTTGTTAAATCTGAAGACTTTGCTTTAGTAATCGATTCTGGTCCTGACTTCAGGTATCAATTATTAAGAGAGGGGATAAAAGACATTGATGCTGTGCTATATACGCACGAGCACAAAGATCATGTCGCTGGATTAGATGACATTAGACCTATCAACTATTTACAGAATAAGTCCATTGAGGTTTATGGAAGTAGTTTGGTTGAAGTAGCTCTAAAAAGAGAGTTTCATTACATTTTTTCAGACACCAAATATCCTGGTGCACCGCAAATCAATTTCAACTTGATTTCGAACCAAAGATTTGACTTAGGACCTTTAAGCATATTACCTATTGAAGGTTTACATTATAAGCTCCCTGTCTTTGGATTTCGAATTAAAGATTTTTGCTACATCACTGATATGAACTTTATATCAGATGAAGAGAAGAAGAAAATGAAAGACTTAAGTGTATTGGTGATAAACGGATTGAGAAGAGAAAAGCACATTTCACATTTCACTTTGGAAGAAGCGCTAGAAATGATTGCAGAACTGAATCCTAAAGCAGCATATATTACACATATATCTCATCAATTAGGTACCTACGAGGAAGTCAGTCAAGAACTTCCTGACCATGTTCATCTTTCATACGACGGTTTAAAATTAGATCTATAGCCATTCATTTTACTTTAGATAGATCCTGTAGATCTCTACTATTTCGATCAGTAGACCATTATTGATATCCTTATCTTTAATTCAAAGATTATTACAATGAAATACACTTTTACATTAATCGCATTGATTAGCTCATTATTCGTAAGCTCTCAATGTGTCCATAAAGGAATTAGTCGATCAGTTCAAAACAGTGTTGATGCTTTAAGAAGTGATACCTTTGATATTATTCATACGCATTTGGAGATGGATCTAACGGATGAAGAAGGAGATGATATTGCTGTAATGGCGGACATAACTGTTCAAAGTAAAATGTCAAGCATAAATTACTTTCCGTTTGATTTAAAATCTTTAACCATTGATTCCGTGGTATTTAATGGTCAATCGAAGACTTATCAATACGATCAAGAAGATCTTTATATTCAATTGGATTCTAACCTAGTTTCTTTTCAAGATTATCACATCTACATCTATTACCATGGTAAACCTGTTTCTGATCCAAGTGGTTGGGGAGGTTGGTACACCGGTGGAGGTTATACGTATAATTTAGGAGTGGCTTTTGAAGATGATCCGCATTCATACGGTAGAATATGGCATCCGTGTTTTGATAATTTCGTTGAGCGTTCTACTTATAAGTTTGTCACACTTACCGCTAATGAAAACACTTCTTATTGCAGTGGTATACAAACAGACTTAGATACTTTACAAGGAGATACACTACAAACAACTTGGGAATTAAATCAAACCATACCGGCTTATTTGGCTTCTGTTTCTGTGGCAAACTATGTGCATACGGAAGATGAGTTTATAAGTATCACTGGAGATACTATTCCAATTTGGCTGACTAGTACTCCTGGTGATTCTACCAATATGAAAACGAGCTTTTCTAAGCTAAAACTGTGTTTGCAAACTTTTGAAAATGC
The DNA here is from genome assembly GCA_965661855.1 of Flavobacteriales bacterium. Lineage (GTDB taxonomy): Bacteria > Bacteroidota > Bacteroidia > Flavobacteriales_C > CBFIFL01 > CBFIFL01. The sequence goes on along the minus strand of CBFIFL010000091.1, from coordinate 1,807 downwards.
ATTTGGACCTTATAAATGGGATCGAGTAGGGTATCACATGGTTCCGTTTAATGGAGGCGCAATGGAACATGCTGCTAATATCTCTTACCCGAGATATGCTATTTCAGGTGGAACATTGCAGTATGAAACATTAATGGCTCATGAACTAGCTCATCATTGGTTTGGTAACCTAGTTACTTGTTCTACTGATGAGGAAATGTGGATCAATGAAGGAATCGCTTCGTATGCTGCAGCTTTGTTTATAGAGGCTGCTTATGGAGAAGAAGCTTACAAAGCATATATAAAGGACAATCATTTTGGAGTAGTGACAGCTGCTCATATTTCTGACAATGGGTATTTAACTCTTTCTGAAGTACCACATGAAAGTTCATACGGATCAACAACATATAACAAAGGTGAAGCGATAATGCACACCATGAGATCTTATGCTGGAGACTCTCTATTTTACAAAGGATTAAAAGATGTACTAAACGCCTATTCATTTGATGATGTTTCTAGTGAAGAGTTTAGAGACAAAATGAACGAAGACGCAGCAATCGATATGACCGACTTCTTTAACGACTGGATCTTTCAACCAGGGTTTATCGCCTTAAGAGTCGATTCTTTTGAAGTCCTGAATAGTAATTCCAACTCATATGAAGTGCATGTAAGTCAGCATTTGAAAGCAAAAAACAGCTTGTATTCCAATATTCCTTTTGAAATAACAGCTATAGGAGAGAACAAAGAAGTGGAACACTTTGCTTTTACACTAAATACTAGAAACGAGTCCTTTACTATCAGTCCTTCATTCGTTCCTCAAATGATTACTTGCGACTTAAACGAAAAGATAACACAAGCGCTTACTTCAGATTCATTAACTATTTCGAATACAGGAACAGTCGTATTATCGCATACCGATATTGAGCTAAACGTAGTTCAAACCAGCGGTAATGATTTTCTAAGAGTAGAAAGCTTTTGGCTAGCTCCAACAGAAATTGATTCAGATGATAACACAATAGTTAACGCTTCCCGATATTGGAAAGTAGATGGAATTTTAAGCGATGATTTTGAAGCCAATTTAAAAGTCATTTTCGATGGGAGAGAAGGAGTAGGTTCACATTACGATGACTCTTTGATGACTCATTTAAATACCTATGATGAAACGGATTTAAAAGTATTATTTAGAGAACACCCAGGAATTGAATGGAGGTATTACGATAATGTAGAGTTAAATACTGTAGGAACAGCTACTCCAGGATTCGGATTCTTTTTCATCAATGGGATTAGAAAAGGAGAGTATGTGCTAGGTTTTGAAGATGGTACATCTGGAATAAAATCAATTGATCAACACATCAGCATAATGCCTAACCCAGCTCACGATCAACTATTTATCAATGAATTAAACACAAATACCAACGTAAATCTTATATCTATAGACGGTAAAATAAGCTCACATCAATACACTGTTCAATCAGGATTAGATATATCTCGAATTAGCTCAGGAATCTACACAATCCAATATAAGCTTGGAGAAAAAAGCTATTCAGGAAAATTCGTAAAACAATAATTTTAATTTTGTAGAAAAAAAGAAGATGTTTCAAAGAAAACAGAGTTTGTTGTTATTGCTAGCCTTTGCTAGTATGTTAGGAAGTTTATTTGTTGATTTAGCTAGTGCTGATGGACTTAGTCTGAACGCATTTCATTTAAAAGGTGGAGAGGAGAACAACTACTTACCAACTTTTGGAGGTTACATAGCTGCATTGGCTATAGGATTAACTTTTGGTGCTTTATTATCTTTTAAAGACCGTAAAAAACAAATGATACTTAC
>CBFIFL010000090.1:0-4789 GCA_965661855.1 Flavobacteriales bacterium | reverse complement strand
GACAATGCTCGCAAACCTGGTTACACATATACCCCAGATTGATCTGCAAGATTTCAATTCCTGTTGCCTTCAATGGAAAACTATCAAACGCTCTTAATTTATTTGAGAAATTGTCATCTTTAATAACACTATTTCTCAAATACTCCAATTGTTTCGGAGTATCCGATAATTGATTCCCTTTAGCTTTTAAAGAAACCTTTCTGTCTTTTGATTCCACACTATTCATTCAATTTCCAATTGTAATCTAGATAAGATAATTTGATTTTATCAGCCAAGGTCTTCTCACTGTATTTTCTAACGAATTTCTCTACTCCACCTAAAGAATCAAAATCAGATGAGAACCAGTTGAATATTTCACTTATCTCCATCTTGTTTTCTGAAAGCTTATTTCTATTTGGGTCGTTTACAAATTGCTTTGCTTGCTCTTCTAACTGATTGTTCAGCTTAGTCGCACGAAATGCTTCACTTCTAAGTTCAGGGCAAGAATACGATGCGCAAACAATTGCAAAGTGAATTCTAGCATCGCCCATTGGCCTTAATATCTCATGCTCAATATTATTTAAGCTGTATAAATTCTCTCTTATTTGAATAAACTCCTGATCCCATGGCGATGAAATATCCTTGATGGATTTCACTGGGTAATTCTTCAAAATAAGCTCTATAGTAAATGCATTGTAAGCATTAATCCAGTACGCCATTTTTTCATCTTTGGTCCAGTTTTCACCAGGGTGATTTGCTCTCAATATTCTAGTATATCGATTAAATAAAACGGAGTCTTTTTGAAATCCTTTATAATCTACCTTTCCTTCTGAAACATGACGGTGCAGCAGTGTATCAAAAACAGAATGACTTATCGTTCGGGTTTCCGCATACTTTACTCTATCCTTAGAAAAACAAGCTATGAAAGCCAATAAGAATATAAATACAAGATTTTTCATACTTTGAATATCGGTATTAATAGAATAATAGATTGTCTAAACATAGACATGATACTACTTTACAAGTAATGTACCAATGTGATATTGCTCAACGTTGAACAGTTTTTTATCCTCCTTAATCAACCTTCTACCGAAGTGTAAGTATACATTTTCATACCAACGTTGAAATTTTGGTCTGTAAGACCTTACCCTAGAATGCTTTCCCCAAGTAAGATCTGATCGGTCAGTTTCGTTCACTTCAGCAGTCTCTAGTTCACTGTAAAACGCCTTCTCCTTCCAATGATGTAAAAGATAGTTATGACTTCCTTCCACTAAAGTTACTTGAGGTGTAATGTTCGGATTTAACAAGTTAATTGAATTGACATCATCCATAAACTTATCTCCGTCCACAGTTATACCACAAACAACACTGTGTGTAAATAAATAACCATCATGAATTTGTTGTGATTGCTGAACCGGATTTCCGAATTGTATGGTGGTCACCATTTCAGTATGGTATTTCTCAAAAAATAAATCTGCGTACAGATAAACCACAGAATCCTCATAAACCATAGGATGCATTACCAAATCTACAGCTACATCAAACTTTTTACCTTTGCTTTCCTTTCGTAGCTTCTTGGCTTTTGCTTCCATAACTACTGGACTATCTTTCGCATAATAGAATTGGTCGAACTGATCAAAATCCAAAAGCTTCACGTACTCCCATGAATTCCCTTTAAACTTCCCTAAATAAAAGCCGTTTGCTCCTTTTGAATTAGGCACTGAATAAGCTCCGCTAACCATTAATTCTTCTTTACCTAAAATCTTCAAATTAGGCTCATGAAGGACAAATGCTCTCTCTTCAGAATTGATCTTAATATCTTTTACACCTTTCATGATTCGATCGTAAACCCTAATACGAAGCTCATAATTTCTAGCAGGTCCTTTTCTATCAATCAAATAAAACTGATCCGTTGCATCATCAAACAATGCATCAACGTACACCGATTCCGTTAAATGATCCAACCTTTCCAACTCAGCTAAATCAGAATTTAAATAACCTTCCCAAACATGGTTCTTCTCTCCATCTACTTCACCTATCATCAAGAATTTAACATCACTCATCCAAAGCTGCTTCACATAAACACCTTTCTTAAACTTCACCTTTCGACTGCTAAATTCATTAAACTTCGTATTCCACTTCAACCATTGAGCATCTCCAGAATTGGAAGAATAGTTAAGCACAACAACCACTCCGTTACTGACAACGAAATCACTGAGCTGACTATTTTTTAAAAGTTGAACTTTATGACTTTGAATTTCCTTAAACTTCGTGTCAAACAATTTGAATTCTAGAAAACTTTCCGACTTTTCCTTTACTTCATGAACCGTATAAAAGTGAAGGGTATCAACCACTCTTACTTGATAGCGGTTATCCATTAAATCTATCCCTCGTTTACCCTCTTCTATTTGTCCGTTTACCAGTATTGATACTAAAGTAAATAGACCAAAAACCAATTGCTTCATTTTGAACTAATTATAGCGTTTTATTAACATTCTATATAAGTTATCCACAAAGTACAAACATATCTTTACTTCAAGAGTTTAATTATTGTAAATTATTATCAATGATAGTCGCTTTTATGAATAGTAGAATGGATGGTTTAAACACCTTCGCTTACTCGCTAGCAATGGCAGAGCACTATCGTTTGACTATTCGTTTCTTTATGGTAGACGATCAAAGTGTTGAATTCTTCAATAATTTAGACCGACTTCCAGAGAACCTGAAAGAATTTATTCTTGAAGCAAAAGAGAATAATTGTTTTGAAGTTTTTGCGGAAAATGAAGTTTTAAGAATCCGTAAAGAACTCTATCGAATCAAAAACTTAGATGCCATCATTTTCGCTAATGATTACATCAAACGATTTGGACATTTACAATTGTTCCAAGATTTCTTTAATCTTCCTATTCCTCTTTTACTAATAAAGCACGATACGATTTTTAAGCCGGTCAATGACTTATTTAAAAAGAAGGACATTCGTTCAGATGACAAATCTGAAGAGTATGAAGAAGAAGAAAACAACAACTTAGAAGTAATCAAAGAACCTAAAGTTCAGTCTTCTACAAATTACAAGAAGAAAATGGACGCTTACAAGTCCATCAACAATACTGGAAGAGTAACCGAAGAGGTAGCTGCTAGTTACATCATTCGTGAATTCAATAATCAAAGTCGAAATACCTTCCAGATAAAAGAAAAAAAGGCCATCATTATTATAACTAACGCTGACCTTTCTTTATTCTTAGCTAAAAAGCCTTTTGAGCTTAGTTAGTATCTTAGGTTTATTTTATGCTGAGCAAAAAAGATTTGAAATCATTTCTCGATGAGAAAGCCATAGAATACAATCAACCTTTCTTTATAGATGAAGATCCGATCAGTATTCCACATCAATTTGAAATAAAAGAAGATATAGAGATAAGTGGATTCTTAGCCGCTACTATTGCATGGGGGAAAAGACCAATGATCCTTAAAAATGCTAATCGCATGATGGCATTAATGAGCAACTCTCCTTTCGACTTTCTGATGTCCGCTAATTCAGATCAAATAGAAAAACTATCTCCCTTTGTTCACCGAACTTTTAATGGTGAAGATTTTAAGCAATTCATTTTATCGCTCAGAAACATCTATCAAAACCACAATGGGCTTGAAGGCATCTTCAATCAATTTCAAGATGATCACTCCTTGCAAAATGCAATTCACGAGCTTAAAAGAATATTCTTTGAGATAGAACATCTGGATAGAACAAAAAAGCACGTTAGTGATCCCCACAAAGGTTCTGCAGCGAAACGTATCAACATGTTTTTAAGATGGATGGTTAGAAACGATAACCAAGGTGTTGATTTCGGATTATGGAAATCAATCTCTCCGACAAAACTATCTTGCCCATTAGATGTTCATTCTGGAAACATAGCTAGAAGGTTAGGTATTTTAACAAGAAAGCAAAACGATGCTAAAGCATTAATAGAACTAGACCAATCTTTGCGAGAACTTTGTCCGACCGATCCAGTGAAGTATGATTTTGCCTTATTCGGCATGGGCGTTTATGATGATTTCTAGATTTAAATCGTGTTGTATTGGTTTTTACCACGGATTTAAGGATTGACGGATCTGCTTGTTATATATTTTAATGGATATCATGGTTGCGTCCTGAGTCCGCCGAAGGATCTCCTACTTACTCCAGTATCGTATGGCGACCGCAAAGGATAGTCAATTTTCAAATTAACCTAATACCCTTTATTCAATTAAACTGGTTAATTTTTTGTCCACAGATTTCACAGGTTACACAGATTTTTTTTACAAGTAACGTTTACTATTAACTAACAAGATTTGGTCAAACCACTTCGCGGTTTACATAATGGTAGCAAAACCGTTCTCCCACTTTTTGATCCGCATCGTGGATCGCATTACAGTTTAAACACGGATTTAAAGATAGACTCATATTGATTGTCATTTATTTTAATTGGATATCACGGAGGGAAAATCAGAGATTTTCATTGTGTATTTCGGGCGACCGCAAGGGTAGCCCCTACGGTACTCGATAACAAACTCTGGTAGGGGCTCCCCCTGCGGGTGCCCGGACAATCATTATTAAAAACTACCCTTTATTCAATTAAATTCGAGTTAATTTTTTGTCCACAGATTTCACAGGTTACGCAGATTTTTTATTTCTTAATATACGGTCACCTTACCTGTGTTAGTCAAACCGCATGGCGGTTTACATAATGGTAGCCCAACCATTCTCCCACTTTTTGATCCGCATCGTGGATCGCATTACAGTTTAAACACGGATTTAAAGATAGACTCATATTGATTG
>CBFIFL010000089.1:0-4952 GCA_965661855.1 Flavobacteriales bacterium | reverse complement strand
AGATGCCAATAGTTGTATCGAGGTAGATAGTGTAAGAGTAGATAAATTCAACCCATTAACAGTTGCCATTTCTGCGAATTCAACGACTATCTGTGAAGGTGACTCTGTTGTTCTAACAGCGAACATGAATGGTGGTGACGGAAATTACACTTATGACTGGGATGGAAATCCAACTAGTAATGGACAGTTCATTGCTTATCCGAATGGTACTACATTATTTAGTGTAGATGTTTCTGATAATTGTGAATCTAACCCAACAAGTGATTTAATCAATATTACCGTTAATACACTTCCAACTTTAAATATCGCTAGTCACGGAGAAGGATGTGCTCCTTATACCGCTAAATTCACAAGTACAATAACCCCAACTCCCGCAAGTTACACGGTTAATTTTGGAGATGCATCTGATAGTTCATTTGCCAGTTTTAATGATACTATCAGTCATTACTATGAAGAATCGGACATATACGATATAAGATACTCCGTTTTAACCAATGAAGGCTGTATTGCTGATAGCACATTCTCACAATTTTATGAGGTTCATGCAAATCCTGAAGCTAGTTTCTATGTTTCAAAAGACACTGTAAGTGATGTCTTTGCTCAAGTTTGTTTTTTCGATCAATCTTCAGGATATGATAGTTTAAAATGGGTCATAGACGAAGACTTTGCGAGTATTGAAGCTTTTACATGCTACACAGGAGATACTATAGGCTGCTATCAAGCTAAACTATATGCTGAAAACAACTTAGGTTGTATAGATTCTCTAAGTAGAAGAATATGTATTAAAGAACAATCTAGCATCTTTGTTCCTACTGCTTTTTCTCCTAATGGAGATAGTCACAATAATTGCTTTAAACCTATAATTCGAGGAAGTCAATCGGGAACTTATATCTTCCAAATTTTTGATAGATGGGGAAACATGCTTAAAGAAATGAAAGATGTTCATGACTGTTGGGATGGGAGAGCAAATGGTAATGACCCTGTTGTAGGTGTTTATGTATACAAACTTTGGTACCAAGATAACGAAGGAAAAAACATTCGTAAAATAGGACATGTGACTATCGTTCCATAGCTTGACTTTCATTCTTATTTCCTTTTAAAATCCTCATTTAATCAATACATTTAAGTCACACTTAAATTTTGAATAAATGAGGTTTTTATCTTTCCTTACTTTACTGTTAATCAGTACAATTTCATTCGCACAAAACAACGTTGGTATTGGTACTACTACACCAGATGCTTCTGCTGTATTAGACCTTTCAGCAAACGATAAAGGAATTCTTATCCCTAGACTAACTTCGGCTCAAAGAGTTGCTATTGCAAATCCAGCAAATGGATTAATGGTTTTTGATACAGATGTTGATTGCTTTCACTATTATTCTTCAGGTACTGGAGCATGGGTTGACTTATGTTCGGTAAACGGAGGTGGTGGTGGTGGAACAGATGGTATTAACTGTTGGGACACGAACGGAAACGGAATAAATGATCCAGCTGAAGATACTAACGGAGATACATTCTTTAACACAGAAGATTGTCAAGGTGCTGATGGAGCTGTAGGAGCTCAGGGTCCGACTGGACCAGCAGGAGCTGACGGAAACGATGGAAATGATGGTGCTGCTGGTGCGCAAGGACCAGCAGGTACAAATGGAACTGATGGAAACGGAATTGCTAGTACTACAGATAATGGTGATGGTACGTTTACTATTACTTATGATGATGGTTCAACATTCACAACCTCTGACTTAACAGGACCTCAAGGTCCAGCTGGACCAGCAGGTTCGGGAGGTACTATTACCGATGTTGACGTTAATACAACTGGTACAATTGCTGTCGTCACTGATGCACCAGCAACTTATACTTCTACTGAATCTGTATGGACTACATTAGGTAACTCTGGAACGAACGTTACAAACAACTTTATTGGTACTACTGATGCAATTGATTTTGCTGTTAGAACAAATGGATCAGAACAATTAAGAGTGACTAGCGGAGGTCAAGTGATAGTTAATAACACAACAACAAATGCAACAGACAAACTTGCCGTTTACCATGTTAATGGAGTGGCTGTTGGCGGGTACTCACAAAATAACACTACATCTAATTCTGTTGGAGTATATGGAGTATCAACTGGTGCTGGGGTAGATAACTATGGAGTTTACGGCTTTGCTAATGGAGCTACCGCTAATGCTACGAGTGTATTTGGATTAAGTGATGGAAATGCAACTGGTGTAGGAGGTGTGATTACTTCAGGAACAGGATACCCAGGTGTTTGGGGCTTTGCTTCTCCAGCATTCGCAACAGGAATAATAGGAACAAGTGAAGGAAGTGCAAATGTAACTAGATTTCACACTAGTGGTTCTGGAGGAGCTTTTACAGCTTCAGACATAGGAATATTTGCAGTAAACTACAACGACCTAACAGGTTCTGTCATTGTTGCGCAAAGTTATGCATCTGGTTCAGGTTCGGCTACCTATAATTGGGACATAGGAACAATTAGTGGGGGTATTGTTTATAAAATTATAGGTGATGGTATAGTTTCAACTATAGTTGAAGGAGAAACTCAGGATGACAGAAGAGTAATGTTCTGTCCTGAAGCTCCAGAAATTTTGTTTGAAGATTATGGAACAGGTCAGTTAATTAATGGTTTTGCTCATATTGATATTGATTATATTTTATCTAAAAACATTTCAGTAAACGAAAAGCATCCTCTTAAAGTATTTATCCAATTAGAAGGTGAATGTAATGGAGTATACGTTTATAACAAGTCTGCACAGGGCTTTGATGTTAGAGAACTAGATAATGGAAACTCTTCTGTTAGCTTTTCTTATCATATCGTTGCTAACAGAGCAAATGATGATAAGACTAATCCAAAGATGGTTGCCGAGTATGAAGATGCAAGATTCCCTATTGCCCCTAAAAAAGACGAATCTATTGGTAAAGATGGTTATAAAAGCCTCAAACCATTAAAGAATAAAGCTCACTAATAAAAAAGGCTCCTGTTGAGGAGCCTTTTTTATTTCAAACTATTTATCTCTAGAGCAGTTATACTATTAACAACTGTTCAAGATGAAAATACTTTTAACTGGTGCTAACGGATATATAGGGAAAAGACTCCTTCCTAAACTTCTTTCAGAAGGGCATCAAGTTGTTTGTTCAGTCAGGCAAATTGCTCGTTTTCATTCTCCTTTTAAAGACCATGAAAAGGTATCTATTATTCAAGCTGATCTTCTAGACAAAGAAAGTTTAGCGTCGATTCCAAATGATATCGAAATGGCTTTCTATCTGGTTCATTCCATGTCGAGCAGTGATGATTATACATACCTCGAAAATACTTCTGCAAAAAACTTTTGTGAACGCCTTTCAGAAACAAATTGCGAACAGGTTGTTTACTTAAGTGGTATTGTGAATGAAAGTAAATTAAGTAAACACCTAGATTCAAGACTTCAAGTTGAAAACACTTTAGCCAAGGGTTCATACTCATTAACTACTCTTAGAGCAGGAATCATTATTGGTTCCGGAAGTGCCTCGTTTGAAATCATTAGGGATTTAGTGGAAAAGCTACCCATAATGATTACTCCAAAATGGTTGAATACCAAATGTCAACCCATTGCGATAAGAGATGTGATTCTACTATTAAATGCAGTTATACTTGATAAACGATTCTATGGTCAAAACTTTGACATAGGAGGTCCGGATGTACTGACTTATAAGGAAATGCTTTTGATATTCGCCAAAGTAAGAGGTTTAAAAAGAAGCATCTTTACGGTTCCGGTGATGACACCAAGACTTTCCTCGTATTGGCTATACTTTGTCACTTCTACTTCTTACAAGCTTGCAACGGCACTTGTTAATAGCATGAAAATTGAGGTGATTTGTAGAAACACCATATTATCCCAAAAGACTAATATTCAAACGATATCATACAAAGAAGCATTAGTTAAAGCTTTTGATAAAATAGATTCACACGAAATAGAATCCAGCTGGAAGGACTCCTATGCTAGTAGCGAATTTAAACTGAATCCTGAAAAACTTTCCGTACCTAGTCATGGTTGCTTATTTGACCATAGAGTGACTAAAGTAGAAAACAAACTAGCTACTATTGAAAAAGTCTGGAGTATCGGAGGAGAAAATGGTTGGTACTATGGTAACCTCCTTTGGAAAATCAGGGGATATTTGGATAAACTAGTCGGTGGTGTTGGATTAAGACGCGGACGCACCAATCAATCAAGCATTAAACCTGGTGATTCTTTAGATTTTTGGAGGGTTTTAATCGCTGATAAAAGCACAGGTCGATTAGTCTTATATGCTGAAATGAAATTACCAGGTGAAGCTTGGTTAGAGTTTAAAATAAAAGGAAATGACCTCCATCAAACCGCGACATTCAGACCTAAAGGATTAATGGGTCGACTTTATTGGTACAGTGTTATTCCCTTTCACAACATTATTTTCAAAAGGTTAGTGAAGATTTTAGCACAAGGCTAAACAAACTAAACTACTTGTTATTTGTTCTATCTATAGATATTCATCATTAATCAACTGACTTATGTTCGGACTATTCAAAAAGAAAAGTGAGGTAGAAAAACTTCAAGAGAAATACGAAAAGCTACAAAAAGAGGCATTCGACTTATCAAAGACGAATAGAAGAAAGAGTGATGAGAAAACTGCTGAGGCAGAAAAAGTATTGGGCGAGATTAATGGTCTAATTAATTGATTAGTTAATATGCTTATTTGCTAATGGGATAATTAGCTAATTAACAAATCAACTCATTAGCTAATTACCTCATAATCTCCATCCTTCTAGAATCAAAGTTCAAGAAGATAAAGATCAATACCGTAAAACTCCATAAAGAAGATCCTCCATAACTAAAGAAAGGCAAAGGAATTCCAATTACAGGAGCTAGACCAACGGTCATTCCAATGTTTATCATTAAGTGGAAAAAGAGAATACAAGC
>CBFIFL010000088.1:0-5066 GCA_965661855.1 Flavobacteriales bacterium | reverse complement strand
ACAAACGTAAAAGCAGAAGAGTGGTTGGCGCCTAACTTGAATTATTAGTGCTAGACAATTTCTTTTTCCGATTTTCGTAGTAGTTTAAAACTAGACCTATGAAATATTTTGAGCTAACACTGATTTTATTAATGTCCCTGATATCAGGTTATGGGCAAAACGTTCTAGATGGAACCTATATAAAATCTAGAATTGAGAACGTTGATTTAACCGATGACTGTGGTATAACTGAATTTTATTCTGATAGCAAAATAGACACATTGATAACTTGGGCTAGCGTACTAAAAGATCAAGAGTCAATTAAACCTAAGAAGGTTCCTTTTAATGAAGACCTGTTTTTATTTATTGAGTTAAATAAAAACATTGACTTTATCGAAGGGAAAAGCACGTTTATTCCAAATTCTATGATTTATAGGATGGATTTGAATGCTTGCTCAATAGATACGTTGTATCAACAGATAAGAATTGATAGTACTTTTAACTTTCCTGTTGAAGATTATATTCAGCCTTTTTACTTTAAGAAAATTGAAGTAACGAATTCAGAGTATCGAGAGTTTGTTAATTGGGTGAGGGATTCTATTGCAAAATCAATGATTGGAGGGGAACATTATAGGTTTAATTCTATAAAACATACTGATAAACTAAATTGGGATGTGAAAATTGACTGGAAAGATTCTCTGACTTTGGATAAGATAGGTGAATTATATCTGCCACAAGGAGAAAGGTTCTATAGTAGGAAAGAAATAGATTCAAAAAAGCTGAATTACTTGTTTTATGAAATTAAAGATGGAAACAGAGTTGAAAGCGCATTAAATGTTTATCCAGATACTCTGGCTTGGGTGCATAACTTTTCTTATGCTTATAATCAACCTTTAACACAACAGTACTTTTGGCACCCTGCGTATAATCATTTCCCAGTTGTTGGAATTAGTTTTTATCAAGCTAAGGCTTTTGCTCATTGGAAGACGAAACAGGTTCAGAAAATGTTTGATGAAAAAGGTATTAAATACAAGGTGAAAATTGATCTTCCGACTCAAGCACAGTGGGAAATGGTTACAACGGCTTCCGTCATAGATAAGAATATTCGAGTATATCCAGAGACATACAGGTTAATTGAAGATGATAGTTGGATAACTGATTTATCATTAAAATCAACAGAAATAGAAAAACGAATTAAAGAGAAGGATACACTTAAAAGAGTTCAAAGACTTGACCTTACTTATACAACCTATAGAAGGCCCAACCTTCTTGACAATAATTTAAATAAACTGTCAAAATTGAGTAATGGGAATAAGCATGCTTTTATAGAAGACGGAAGCCTGCACACCCGAATAGTAGCAGCCCTAACTAATTGTAAAAAATGTCCTAATCATTATCTGAATGTTGATGAATTGGAAGTTTACGACATAGGAGGTAACGTTTCCGAATGGATTGATGAATCTTATCAAAAAAGCTACAAACCTCTTTTTGATTCACTACAAGTATTACGTCAGAATTCAGGACAAAAAGATCTTCAACTCCTTTCAGAAATCGAAAAATACTACGATGCTCGAAACGATTCAACAGGAATGTTAGTCCGCGGATCAAATTGGTATGATGAAAGATATGCTTATAAGCTAGGTAAGAATGTTGCAGGTACTAATGCAAAGGTGTTTCTAGATCCTAATAAAAGTCGTTGCACTGTTGGTTTTAGATATGTTATTAATGTATATCCAAAGGAAGAGTAAGCTTAATTTGTCGTCTTGAAGATTATCTTTCAAGTGCTCAGATACTTAACTAACAATAAATTGTGAACTCATTTGTAATACTCAAATTTTGTTAGTATCTTCGCAACCCATTTGTTAAATAACAATTATATTAATTATGTACGCAATCGTTGAAATAGCAGGGCAACAGTTCAAAGTAGAGAAAGATCAACAAATCTTCGTACATCGATTAAACGTAGAAGAAGGACAGTCAGTGGACTTCGATAACGTTTTATTAATCGATGCAGACGGTAAGGTTCAAGTTGGCGCCCCAGCTGTAAGTGGAGCTAAAGTTTCCGCTAAAGTACTATCTCACCTTAAGGGAGATAAAGTTTTGGTATTCAAGAAGAAGAGAAGAAAAGGATACCAGAAAATGAACGGACACAGACAGTATTTAACTCAAATTCAAATTGAAGATATCATCGCTGGTTAATCAGCATAGATAATAAAACTTTAGAGTATGGCACACAAGAAAGGGGTTGGTAGCTCCAAAAACGGTAGAGAATCAGAATCGAAAAGATTAGGTGTTAAGATCTTTGGAGGTCAAGCTGCTATTGCAGGTAACATCATTGTAAGACAAAGAGGTACTACACATCACCCAGGTGAAAATGTAGGTATAGGTAAAGACCACACGCTTTTTGCTTTAATCGACGGTAAAGTTGAATTCAGAAAGAAAAAAGATAATAGATCTTACGTATCTATTAACCCAGCTCAATAAGCTGATATAAATATTTTTAAAAGGGCTCCGATTTTCGGAGCCCTTTTTTTGTGATTTTATTACCATTTCAAATTCGTTTCCCAAGGGTTTCTTTAAATTTGAGATTCCTATTTAGAATACATTATATATGCAATTATACGGTCGTTTATTATTAGCAATTGTTTTTGGATCAATTGCTCTGAATGCTCAACAAGGCTATTGGCAACAAAGTGCTGATTACATCATGGATATTGATTTTGATACGGAGAATCATCAATTCAAAGGAGAGCAACAATTAACGTATACCAACAATTCTGGTGATACTTTAACCAAGGTTTTTTACCATTTGTACTACAACGCGTTTCAACCAGGAAGTATGATGGATATTCGTTCACGTACCATTTCTGATCCAGATGGTCGTGTAGGTAGTCGAATCTATCATCTAAAAGAAGATGAAATCGGATATCATCATGTAAATGAATTGAAACAAGATGGAAGTGATGTGAAGTTTAAGGTGACAGGAACCATTCTGGAAGTTGATTTAGCGAAGCCTCTTTTACCAGGAAAAAAGACAAAACTAATTATGAAGTTTGATTCGCAAGTTCCAGTTCAAATTAGAAGAACAGGTAGAATGAATGCGGAAGGAATTTCTTATTCAATGACGCAATGGTATCCTAAATTAGCAGAGTATGATAAGCATGGTTGGCATGCTGATCCATATGTTGGTAGAGAGTTTCATGGTGTTTGGGGAAGCTTTGATGTTACTATTCATCTAGATTCAGCTTTTATGATTGGAGGTACTGGTTACCTTAAAAATGCACAAGAGATTGGTCATGGATATGAGGACGCTTCGAAAGCTGTAAAAAGAAAAGAAGGAAAAAAACTAAGCTGGAATTTCAAGGTGGATAAAGTACATGATTTTGCATGGGCTGCTGATCCTGATTTTACTCATGATATTGTAAAGGTTGAGAACGGACCCAATCTTCACTTTATCTATCAAAGGGATAGCATTGCTGCTAACTGGGATAGTTTAAAGGCTTATACAATTCAGACTTTTGAGATGATGAATGAGCATTATGGAAAGTACCCGTATGAGGATTACACTATCATTCAAGGAGGTGACGGTGGTATGGAGTACCCGATGGCAACATTGATAGCGGCTAAAGGTAGTTTCAGAGATTTAGTTAGCGTTACGGTACATGAGTCTATTCACTCATGGTATCAAGGAGTGTTGGCTTTTAATGAATCTAAGTACCCATGGATGGATGAAGGTTTTACAACCTATTGTCAGTATATGATCATGGATTCACTATTCCATGAGAACAGACTTAATCCTTTGTCAAGAGCTTATCGCTCGTATGCCTTTTTGGTAGAATCGGGTCTTCAAGAACCGATGACAACTCATGGTGATCATTACAATAAAAACAGGACTTACGGTATTTCAACTTACCTGAAAGGAGCAATTTACTTACATCAGTTAAGCTACATCATTGGAGAAGAAAACTTCAAGCAAGGAATGTTAGATCTATGGAAATTATGGGCATTTAAACATCCTGATCCGACAGACTTTAAACGTGTGATGGAAAAACGTTCAGGTTTAGAATTAGATTGGTACAATGAGCAATGGGTAGGTACTACGAATTCAATTGACTATGCTGTGAAATCAATGGAACTGAAGGCTGATTCATCAGTAATTACTATTGAAAAAATAGGTTTACTACCAATGCCATTAGATGTATTGGTTACCTATGAAAGCGGTGATCAACAATTGTTATATATTCCTTTAGAGATTTTACGTGGCGAAAAACCAGTAGAAAAAGGGACAGCTACTAGAGTTTTAATGGAAGATTGGCCATGGCCTTATCCATATTATGTATTGAATTTGAAGGGGAAAGTAAAATCTGTTGAGATTGATCCTTCCTTAAGAATGGCGGATGTGGATCGCTCTAATAACAGTTTTCCTATTCGTTCTTCTCACCAGTTTTTTGGAAAGAAAAACTAAGTTGAAAATAAGATTGATTAAAGGCTCCTCGACAAGGAGCCTTTTTTGTTTTCAATCTCATCGCATATTAGCATTACTAAGCTGCATTTCGGCTTCAAATTAATCACTTATATGCGTATCTTTAAATCTTCAAAAACGACCATAGAATAAGCTATATGTTACAAGTTCAACAGATCAGAGAACACAAGGAAGATTTTATCGCTAGATTGGATAAAAGATGTATCGACGCAACTGCCATGTTAGATGAGGTAATTGCTATTGATGACAACAGAAAGCAAACTCAGCAGCAATTGGATGAGGTGTTAGCTGAATCGAACGGATTAGCTAAAAGCATTGGTCAGCTTTTTAAAGAAGGAAAAAGAGACGAGGCGGAACAAATGAAGGCTAAAACAGCTGAGTTAAAAGTTAAGTCTGGTGAATTAAAAGAGACATTGGGTCAGTTAGAGAATGATTTAACCGAGAAGTTATACCACATTCCTAACGTACCAAACCCTTCTGTTCCTAAAGGGAAATCAGAAGAGGATAATGAAATTATAAGAACGGTAGGAGAAGCTGTTGATCATAGCGAAACGGCAAAACCACACTGGGAAGTGGCTAAAGACTTTGATTTAATTGACTTTGA
>CBFIFL010000087.1:0-5228 GCA_965661855.1 Flavobacteriales bacterium | reverse complement strand
AACCGCAAACAATAAACCAATCATCCCTACCGGTAAATAATCCATTACATAGGTCATAAAGATGTAATCCTTGTCATTGGTTTCAGCATCAGGACTCACTTTTTTGACTAATTCCTTTACTTCCGATCTAACTAGATGCCCTTCTTCCTCAAGTCTTAAAGCCTCAGTTTGAAAAGTTTGAACTTTATTATCATCTTCTGATTTCACGGCCTCAACCATTTGGTATAGAGCGTCTTCTTTTTGCTTAAAAAGAGCATCATATTCACCTTGAAGTTCATTCAATTCTCCGGCATATTCTGACTGAACAACCTTTTCATGCTCTACTTTATTAAAGAAAACGGGTGGCTTATTAAACTGGTAGAATACAAATACCATTACTCCTATGAATAGGATAATGAACTGCATTGGGACTTTTAACAAACCGTTCATGATCAAACCTAATCTACTCTCGGCTATCGATTTCCCTGATAAATACCTTTGGACTTGAGATTGGTCGGTACCAAAATAAGACATGAATAAAAACAAAGCTGCTGTGATTCCAGACCAAAAATTATATCGTTCATTCAAATTGAAATCAAAATCCACCAACTCAAGCTTTCCCATTTTACCTGCAACATGCAAAGCATCTGAGAATCCTATGTTTTCTGGAAGCATAGAAATGACCATTACTCCCGCTAAAATCATTCCCCCCATCATCACAGCCATTTGCTGTTTTTGAGTCTGAGTAACCGCTTTAGTCCCTCCGGAAACCGTATAAACAATGACCAAGACACCAATAAAAATATTGGTCAGCGTTAGATTCCATCCTAACAATGTAGATAGGATAATTGCTGGTGCATAAATAGTAATACCTGCTGCTAACCCTCTCTGAACTAAAAACAATAAGGCAGCTAAGGTTCTTGTCTTTAAATCGAATCTTTCTTCTAAAAACTCATAGGCTGTAAAAACCTTAAGTCTATAATAAATGGGAATAAACGTGACCGATAAAATGATCATCGCAATTGGCAAACCGAAATAAAACTGGATAAAGCCCATTCCGTCATTAAAAGCCTGACCAGGTGTAGATAAAAAGGTAATAGCACTGGCTTGAGTTGCCATTATAGAAATCCCGATACCCCACCATTTTGCGGTATTATCTCCTTTTAAATAAGATTCTAAATTCTTACTTCCTCGAGTCTTCCATACCCCATAACTAACAATTGAAAGTAAAGTTCCAATCAATATGATCCAATCGATACTACTCATGAAAAAGAATTTGAGAATAAGACAAACAATAGAATTAAGAAAGCTAACACTGCAATTAGCAATCTATACCAACCCGACCAATTCTTAAATACTGGTGGTTTTTCAACTTCCTTACTCTTGTCCATATGAAATCAAATTAACCAATAAACGATAAGCTCCAGGAACCCCTGCTGGTAATTCTCTGAAAAATGATATTCCTGTGTAAATATATGTCCCCTTGCCATATGCAGTCACGAGCAAAGACCCTTCTTTTGAATCCTCTCCCTTATCATGCCAACTTAAAATAGCTTCATACTTAGCATCCCATTCACTAGGGAAATACAAACCTCGTTCTTGCACCCAATTTTCGAAATCTTTTTGACTTATTTTATTAGGCGTATTCAAAACCTTGTGATCAGGTTTTAAAAATTTCACCTGAGAATCTTCTTCGGTCACCCTATCCCTTGAAAGCTTGATTGGATAAGGACCAAAATCTTGAGTCTTCATTCTATGTCGCGTATTGTATTGAACAAGTAAATTCCCTCCGTTCTCAACATATTCTAAAAGCTTCAGAGCCATATATGGAGATCGCTTGTTCACATTAAAAAATCGAATTCCAGTAAGAATTGCATCAAATAGAGATAAATCAATGGCATTCAAATCTTCCTCTGAAAGCACTGTTACTTGGTAACCAATGTTTCTAAGCGCATCCGGCACAACATCTCCAGCACCTTCCACATAGCCAATATTATTCCCTCTCTTTTCTAATTCGACATAAACGAGTTTAGCGCGTCCCTTAGGAAACCAAACCTGAGTGGGAATATGATCATAAGCAATTGTATTCATACCCAATGCTTCCACTCCATTAACCGACACCCTTAGCTCCCCATTCTTTGGCTTGCCATCTGGAGAAATCTTCACCCTTAACTTCTTTTCTTCCCCTGCCAATTTAAAATCATAATGAGCATCGTATTCTGTCTTCCACCCTTTTGGAAGCTCAATACTTAATTCTCCTTTTTGATTAGCAGCATTAGATTTCAATACTAAATCCACATACTGACTATCCATTGTAGAAAACAGATAAATGGGTTGATCGATATTTACGGTTAACTTTGGAGTGATAATAAACGGACGATAGAGCTCTCCTCTTACAGGATCATTCCATTTGTAAATCAAAGGAATCTTACGATTGATAATTTCTCCCTCTATTTCAATACTAAGATCAAAAGAAATAGATGGATCATTATCTGGTTTACCTAGTAAACCTGCTTCTTTGACCCTATACATACCTAAGCTAAATTCATTAGCCAGCCAGTAGGGTTGAGAAATTGGAACATCTCCTAAGTAATAAGAATTGATCTCCTCTACTTTTTGATTATTCAATAAGTCGTGATTCATTGAATCAGATAATTCAAGTTCTGTAGATGCTAACTTTTTAAGACTAACACGCAGAGGTGAACGGTTTATCCATTCAAAACTTACCTCAATAGAATCGTTAATGCTTGAATAAAAATCAGATGCTTTTGCTTCTAAATACAATCCACTGCATTGAATAATTAAATCCTCTACATCTTTAATTTTCGACTGAATTCTTTGACTCTTCGAAAGCTTATTTAATTCTCTTCTTAGATCTAGCAAAACTTTCACTGATTCATATGGCTTCTCCTGATTGTAAGAATCCAAAATCCAAGTAATAATAGCTTCTATTCTTTCTCCACCTTCGATTCTTTTCCAAGAAGCATTAAATCCATCAAACAAACTAGTATCCGCTCGTTTACCAATCACATGTTCAAAATATTCGATATGCTTTCCTCTGCTTCCAGTAGAACCAAAGCCTTGAGATTTATGCTGAGACCTACTTAGTGCGGCCAATTCATTATATGACATTCCTAAATCACCATTATAAAGTCCGATATCTTCTATCACCACACCAGGATCATTTTCTGAAATCGTATCATTCCACCATCTACCGGTATTGGTAACTACTCGCAGCGGTTGCCATGGCTCCAAGAATTCAAGCTGTTCCGGAAATTTAGTAGAATCACCAGCAATTTTAAATGCCTCCTGAGCTAAAATTGCTGAAGAAGTATGGTGCCCATGTCCACCTCCTCCATCATCAGGAAAACGACAAACAATTACGTCAGGCTGAAATTTTCTAATCACCCAAACCACATCCGACAACACTTTGTCTTTATCCCATATCTCCAGAGTTTCTTCCGGGTTCTTAGAATAACCAAAATCGTTTGCACTTGTAAAAAACTGCTCTCCTCCATCTGTTCTTCTTGCCGCTAACAACTCTTGGGTTCTAATAATACCTAAACCTTCTCTGATTTCTGTCCCAATTAAATTCTGACCACCATCTCCTCTTGTAATAGACAAATAAGCAGTATTGAATAATTTTTCATTTGCACAATAGCTGATAAAACGCGTATTCTCATCATCGGGATGAGCGGCTAAATACAAGACATTTCCTACTACGTGTAGTTTTTTAATTTCTTGAAAAATCTCAGAACTGTTTAACTGCTTAGCTTTTTGGCCAAAAGACAATAGGGTAAAACAGAATAAAACGAGGGTGAATGTATACTTCTTCATAACAGGTTTCTAAGCTACATAATAGCCTTTAAAAATACTGTCATGTATACATCAAATTTGTTAATGAATTACGTTTGAATCATTTTGCTTAAATGCGCTTTTAACACATCCTTCCGAATTGGTTTAGGCATTTAATCATCTAAGCCAACAGACAAATACTTTTCCTTATCTCCTTCCATTGCGTTTGCACTAAGAGCAATTATCGGACAAGTTTTATCTCCAAATAATCTTTTTAATTCCTTAGTTGCAACAATACCGTCCATTACCGGCATTTGAATATCCATCAAAATCGCATCATATTTATCCTGATTCTCTTGATAAGTAGTGATTGCTTCTTCACCATTATTAGCAATATCAACCTGACATCCTAAAGACTTCAGCATCAATTGAGCTACAATTTGATTGGCCTTAATATCCTCCACTAATAGAATATTCAAGCCTTTAGGAAGTTCCTTGTTTTCAATCTGTGTTTTAATTTCATCTCTGTTGGCAATTAGCTCAAGCTTCTCGCAAGGAATAGCGAAACTAAATACACTACCTTTTCTTTTTGCTTACTCATATCCTGTAGTGTACCGCACACGCTTAGGACCTCATCATTCTCAGAAACTCTGATTTTACCAATCATTTTAACCCAAATTGTTTCCTTTTTCTCCCTGAGAAAAGGAATAAATAATTCGAAATCTTTTCGATCTTTTATTGCTGACTGATAAGCTTGACGTGCCTCTTCAGCAGTCTTTTCTGGGAAATATTCTAAACTTTCTACAAAACCAATTTTAACTCCCTTTCCTTCTCCATATAGCTCACCAACCACTCCTGAATGACTAATTACCATATCCTCAGCGTTTAGATCCCAAAAGCCAACTTCAGATACCCTTTGAATAATATCAAGTATTATTTTATCCTTTTCTAACTGATTATTTTTTTGTTTAACATCCTCCAGAATAGTATTTAGTTCCTCCTGCCCACTTCTTAATTCTTCCTCTGTAGCTAATAATTCATTATTAATGAACACCACTTTTTCTTTACCGTTTGCTAATTGTTCAGCATAAAAGCCCATTCTCTGACTAATCATTCTTTGACGTCCAGATGCATCTACATATCGAACTTGATTACTCGTTTTTTCTGAGAAAACTTTAAAACTAAAAAAGAGGTAATTCCTATAATTAAGGCAGTTCCTACCACCAATATTAATCGCCAAGAGAGATCAGGCAAACCTGCAATTTTAATCTTTTTCTTTGAATCGCTCATATTCATCTAGCTCTTTATCTCCATCAATAATAGATTAAGATTGAATATTCTAAGCTAATCCACAAATATTTCTACCTCATATATCATGTTTTTTTTTATGATTGTTATGTATAACGATTTATTGAGTTCAACAAAACCAGGATTCTTATCAAAACAATAAACGA
>CBFIFL010000086.1:0-5779 GCA_965661855.1 Flavobacteriales bacterium | reverse complement strand
AAGCGCCTAATAATTACGCGATCTAGATCTCCCCACAATCCTTAACCCTTTATTAACACACAGTTTTACTTGTTTTATGCTACTTTTTCTATTTCGATACAAAATACTATGCCCGACGGGGTATGACAGTCAAGCGTAAAGTTATTCAGAGGGTTTCGTTAGAAAGTGATTTTTTCCAAGGAATTAGCTTGTATCCAGCCCATTTTGTCCTCATCCAAATAAATCCTCAACCAACCTTTCTCTTCGTTTAGAACTCTAACTTTTGTCCCCTCGTGTAGAACAAAGAGTTTTGCTCCCGATTTCAACGGACTCGATTTAACGTTAACTCGAGGGGCAAAAACAATTCCCTCTAGGTATTTTGAAGATTCCTTATCTATCCATTTCGACAAGGAAAACAAAGAAAAAGAGAACACCATACAAAGCATCAACCAAAGCAGTCGAAGCTTTCTTGACTTAAACTTCATCCAAAGCATCAATGCTATCAACAAGACCATTAAACCAATGGAAAACAATTGAATAGAATATGGCGAAACAAACTTAGACAAATCGTTCATTATCCTTACCGTATCAAATTTATCATTTAAGTCAACCTTATCTTTAATGAAAGAATTAGCCAGATTTAAATTAAACTCGACGTCAGAATTCCCTGGTTCAAACAACAAGGCCTTTTCATAATTCAATACGGCATCTGCATACCTATTCAACCTGTAATAAGCATTCGCTAAATTGTAATATAACTCGAATGATGACTGACCATTCTCCAGCATGTTTTCGTAGCTTCTTATCGCAAGCTCATATTCACTGTCAGCATAAGCCTTATTCGCTGTTTCCCATTCGGTTTGTGCTTGAGCACTAAACAACATAAATAAGATTGCTACAAAACCAATTAGCTTTTTCATGACTCCAAGTTCTTTAAAACGTTCTTAAGCTTTTCCTTGTACACCAAACTAGCTCCTCCTCCTGCGTATCTTGAAATTTCAAGGTTCTCTATAATTTCCTCTAAATCGTTTGAAAGTTCTGTGCTTATCTTCTGGCTTTCGTACACTTGTCTTCTAGTCTCTTTAGAGAAAGCAGAAGCTTCAACACCCCATTTCAAAGAAAAATACTCTTGCAGCGTAACTAACAACTTTGCAGACAATTGATCATTATCGTCCAGTCCCTCTAACTTTTTCATCAGCGCTTTTATGGTTGGTCCTTTCTGTGAACTAGCCTTTATCACTTTGGTATTAAACACTACATAAACAAGGACACTAGCACCCATTAAGCTTAGAAACAAAATCCATGAAACAGACTTGTTCCTATTACTTTTTATCGATTGTTCGCTCTTAATGTATCTAATATCATTGTTATGAACTTTTACTCCCTTTTGCTCTACATGGTAATCACCACCTTCATCAGATATAGCATTCGCATTAATAGCTAAATCATCTCCTTTCAACGTAATATACTTCTCTTGTTTAGGATCAAAGAAGGTAAATGCAAATTCGGGTAGTTCATAGGAACCGGCTTCACGAGGAACCAAAACATAGGTATATTGAACTTTTCCCCTTGTTCCAGAGCGATTTGAAGAAATATTTCTTTCCACTTTAGGATCAAAAGATTCTAAATCGGGATCAAAAGAAAACTCCGGATCTGTAAGTAAATCTATATTCCCCTTTCCTTCAATAACAATATCCCAGTTTACCGCCTCATTGACTTCAACCTCATTTTGATTGACTTTACTCGTCATTTTAAATTCACCAACAGCATTTACAAATCCAGCCGGAGCAGGTTTAGGTAAATCCTTTACTACTATTTTATAAGCTAAGCTATTCGTTTTTTGATTGACAACATTCCTTCTAAACCCTCTACCCTGAACCATTTGAACGTTTGCTTCAATAGGAGTTGTCTTTATGCTACCAGACTTTAAAGGAGTTAATTGATATGCAGCGATCTCTTGCATGTAATAGGTCCTGCCACCCATATTCACCTTCCTAGCTGAATTATCTGCTTTAAGTTCCTTTACCTTAAATGAAGAAAAATCAGCCTTTGCAATATCTACTCGATTTATGTTGACCTTGTTGAATAGCTTGACAGAACAAGTTATCGACTCTCCCTTATACACCTCAATAGAAGAAAAAACCAATTCGATAAAGTAGTCTCTCGATTCATTTCTATTCGAATAATCTACCCCTTTCGAAACGGTAATACTTTGTTTTTTGGCTTTGTACTCTTTCCCGCTAAGGACAAATGAAAACTCTGGTAATTCTAGATTTCCTGTTTTTGTAGGTTTTAAAACCAAAGCATAATCTGCCAATGACATTCCAGATCCAAAACTGAATACATCTCGTTGTGGTTGACCCTCGTTTATTAATTTGAAATTATCCGATACAGATTTCTTTACTTGAACCCTTCCACTATGAGAAAACGTTCCACTTCCGTCCAACTGAAGCTTATATGTAATCTGAAACTCCTCTCCCAAATAAGGGTTTTTGGAACTTAGCTCTGTTTTAACCACTAAGTTTTGAGCTCCTAGAATTATACTAAAAGCCATTAAAAGACATGTAGCTAAAATCTTACCTACCATTGTTTCTCAATTTCTTTTCGTTCAACACCTTTCATTTTCTGTAAAAGTAATGCCTTTCTTATTTCATCCTCGTTTTGTTCAACATCTTTTAGCATTTGCTCCGCATCCATTTTACTGATTTGAGCTTCTTTCGGTTCTCCTTGACTTTGCTGTCCTTCTTTTTCTTCATCGCCTTTATCTCCTGACTCCTCTTGCTCAGCATCCTTTTCCTCATCCGATTTATCCTGCTCTCCTTTTTCTTGCTGATCTCCCTTTTCACCCTCTTCGCTCTTCTCTTGATCCTGCTTGTTCTTTTGATCTTCTCCTTTACTATCCTTATCCTCTTCCTTGTTTTCCTTATCTTGATTCTCCTGGTTTTCCTTGTCTTCTTTTTCTTCTTTCTGCTGTTGCTGCTTCAACATTTCGTTGACCATCATTAAGTTCTTTCTACTATCAGCATCTTGAGGATTAAGCTTTAAAGATGATTGATAGGCTTTCTTCGCCCCTTCTAAATCTTGAGATTTAAACAACGTATTTCCCAAATTATGATATGCTCTTTGTCTTAAAGAAGGGTCCTCACTTCCATTAACAATCTCTTCAAAAGAGCTTTTCGCTTCTTCGTATTTCTCTTGTCTGAATTCCGTATTGGCTTCATTATACAGCAATTCGTAATCCACCTCATCTTCCTCTTTAGCTTCTTTATACTTTTCTTGCGCTAATTCATACTTCCCCTGCTGATACAGTTCGTTTCCTTCACGTACCAAGCCATTATTGCTTTGAGCAATAAGACCAATAGATGAAAGAAGCGATATGATTAGAAGTATTCTCATATTAAAACCATTTAGACTTTCGTTCCCAAAGACTAATTGACAACATAATTAGTAAAATACCTGGAAGTAAGAAAAATTGAAATCTATCCTCAAAACCAACATATACCTTCGTATTAAAATCTTGTTGATCTAGTCTTTTAATTTCTTGAAACAAAGCATTTAAGCTAGACTGAGTGTTTTTCGCAGATAGATATTGACCTCCTCCACTAACAGCAATATCAGTCAAAACCTCTGGATTTAAAGCTGTAATAACCGTATTTCCAGCATTATCTTTTAAGTAACCAGCATTACTACTTCCTTTTCTCAATGGAATTGGAACTCCCTTTGTTCCTCCCATACCAATCGTATAGACTCTTATCCCTGATTCCAATGCTTCCTTCGCTGCTTCTTCGGCACCTTCTTCATGGTTTTCACCATCTGTTATTATAACTATTGCTTTACTGTTCTTCGAATCACTTTTAAAAGCTTCTGAACAGGTATTAATTGCCGCCTTAAAACTGGTTCCCTGAACAGGAATCATTCCAGGTTCAACAGCTTGTAAAAAGGACTTAACCGCTGAATAATCACTAGTAATCGGGACCTGAACATAAGCTCCTCCTGCAAATACAACTACACCGATTTGATCTCCTTTTAATCGCTTTAACAAACGATCAATAGCTAATTTAGCATGAGACAATCGATTGGGTTCAATATCTTCAGCTAGCATTGATTTGGACACATCTAAAGCAATCATTAGCTCAATCCCTTTACTCTTTCCTTCTTTTAGCTTTCCTCCTAACTGAAGATTAGCTAATGCCACAATGATAGCTATTAAACCAAGGGAGAATAGGATATGCTTAATCCAATGTCTTTTATTGGAGAAAAGCTTAAAGTTATCTCCTCTCAAACCATCCTCTGAATAGTTTTTAAAGACTCTCTTTCTCCACTGCATATACAGTATGAATAGGCCTCCTAAGACCACCAATAAAATGATCCAGTTAAATGCCCATATGTTCTCAAACCTTACCATTAATTCAGTAGTTTAAAAACAGTTAAGCGACTGGCATACGCTAGTGCAATTAAAATCATTCCCATTAAAAGCCAATCATGAAAAAGTTCTGTCTTTTCTTGAAATTCTGTTGATGATATTTTCGATTTCTCCAAAAGATCAATTTCCTTATAAATCTCTCTTAAACTAGCTTCATTTGTAGCTCTGTAATATTGCCCATTCGTAATGTCTGCTATCTGAATTAGCGTCTCCTCATCAATTTTAACAGGCATTTTTTTGTAAATAATACTCCCCGAAAACATATCCCTACTGTAAGGAACTTCAGCATTACCTGTTGTACCCACTCCTATCGTATAAACACGAATACCAAACGTTTTTGCCAGTTCAGCTGCAGTTGATGGACTAATCTTTCCTGTATTGTTTTCTCCATCGGTTAACAGAATAACTACCTTACTCTCTGCCTGACTATCTTTTAATCTTTTAACGGCTGTTGCTAATCCATCGCCAATGGCAGTTCCATCTTGCAACCAGCCTAATTCTAATTCACTCAATACATTTTTAACCACTGATATATCTGATGTAATCGGACTTTGCGTAAAACTCTCCCCTGCGTATACCACCAAACCTAAACGATCATTTACCCTTCCATCTGCAAATTCCATGGCTATCTTCTTCGCAGACTCGAAACGATTGGGTTTAAAATCTCTTGCCAACATACTGGTGGAAAGATCCAATGATAACACGATATCAATTCCCTCTATTTCTTGTTCATTCCATGAGATTGAAGACTGAGGCCTTGTCATGGCAATCGTTAATAAGATCAATCCTATTATCTGGACAAAAAACGGTAAATGCTTTAGTTTCGACTTCCATGTCCTCCAATCAGAATCTTTAAAATCATGACTGTATTTCACAACAGCTGTTTCCTTCTTCCATTTAAGGATGTAAAAAATGATCATTGGAATTAGCAAAACCAATAGAAAAAACCATTCCGGATTCAATAGCGATATGTTGTCGTTAATCTTCAAGCTTTACTTCTTTTGTTTGATTAACCCACTTTTTTATCCCTTGGAGAAAGTCCTTATTCTCTTCGCTTGAATAGGCTGTTTTAGCGTACTTCGCCATATCTAAGCTTTCTAACAATGATTCTAATTCCTGAACTTCATCTTTAGAAGCAACAGCAATGATCTCCGATCTTATTTCAACTGTTGTTTTCTCCAAAGCTAAAATAGCGTAGCGATTTTCAATGTATTCTCTAAGAATGTAGGATAGCTCTGAAATAAAGGTCTTAACCTCTATTTTCAACCAAGCTTCACGATTTTCTAATGATTCTAATTTCTGCATTGCAATAACATCTGCAGGAATAATCACCTTCGGTTTTACTTTTTCCTCCCTTGGTTTTGATTGCCATTTCTT
>CBFIFL010000085.1:0-6195 GCA_965661855.1 Flavobacteriales bacterium | reverse complement strand
AACTGCCATTTTATTTCCTCTGAAATAATCGATTGAAAACGAGCTACCATGTCTGGATAAGGGTGTGGACCTACCACACTACCAATGATGTAATGCGTATCAGAAGGATTCGAAATCCAATCTCTGATTGCCTCATTAGTGGCATCTTTTAATGTTTTCGAACCAGACTTTGCTGGGCGAACCTCAGCTCCTAGCATTCTCATTCTTAATACATTTGGCTGCTGACGTACCATATCTTTCTCCCCCATGTAAACAATACATTTCAGCCCCATTAAAGCACAAGCCGTTGCAGTTGCAACACCGTGTTGTCCTGCTCCAGTTTCAGCTATAATTCTATCTTTCCCTAATCGCTTAGCTAAAAGAATTTGACCTAGTGTATTATTTACTTTGTGCGCTCCGGTATGATTTAAATCTTCTCTTTTTAAATAGATTTTAGTCCCATATTTCTTTGATAAACTCGGTGCAAAATACAAAGGTGTTGGTCTACCCACATAATCCTTTAACAATGCATCCAACTCTTCTCTGAATGAAGGTTCTTCAATAATGTTTAAGTAAGACTCTTCTAACTCTTTAACATTTGGATAAAGCATTTCTGGAATAAAAGCTCCTCCGAACTCTCCATAAAACCCTTTCTCATCAATACTATATTTACTCATCTCTTATCGCTTTAATAAAAGTGGATACCTTTTCTATATTCTTTAAACCTGGTTCATCCTCAAACTTAGAGTTGATATCAACCCCAATAAATCCATTAATCTGAAGTGATTTTATATTCTGGATATCTTGTTCATCTACTCCTCCCGCAATTAAAAAAGGAATACTAGATGAATAGGTGCGTAAAATATCCCAATCAAATCGACTTCCTGTCCCACCATATTCAGACACCTTTGTATCAAACAAAAACAAGTCTACTAAATGTTCAAACTCTTTAACATCAGGAAGTTCATCCTGAACTCTAAACACTTTAATAATCTTGATTTCAGTTAGACTCTTCTTTAGCTCTTCAATGAATTCAACTGATTCATCTCCATGTAACTGCACATAAGACAATTGGTACTGAGCTACTTTTTTAATAATATCAGCAGCACTTGCCTTCACAAACACTCCAACTTTAGGAATATCTGTAGCAATGATTTTTTCACCATCCAGCTCAATAAATCGACTAGATTTTGGATAAAAAATCAATCCCAATAAATCTGGTTGAAGTTCACTTACTTCCTTCCAGTTATCTCTTAATCCGCAGACTTTAACCAGCATGAATTAAACTGTTACAATCTTTTATAAACTGTTGACAAGCTTGAACCGGGTTCGCACTCTTCATAAAACCTTCACCAATTAAAAACCCTTGAAATCCAGCATTTTTCAATTTTACTAAATGCTCGGGTGTATGGATTCCACTTTCTGAAATCTTCACCACTTCCTTAGGCATTTTATCAAATAAATCAATCGAGTTTTGAATATCTGTTTTAAACCTTTTTAGATCTCTATTATTGACACCTAAAACATCTACATTATCATTGTAATGCTCTAGTTCCGCTTCGTTATGAATTTCTAATAAGACCTCTAATCCGATACTTTTAGCAAATGCAGATAAATCTTTTACCTCTTGAACAGTTAACGCTGCAGCAATTAGTAAAATAACATCGGCCCCCATCGATTTAGCTTCTAGGATTTGATATTCATCGCAAACGAAGTCTTTTCTTAAAATTGGACAGAAGTTAAACTTCCTTGCCATTTTTAAATCATCGCTGTTTCCTCCAAAATACTTTTGATCTGTTAAAACAGACAAAGCAGAAGCTCCTGATTTCATGTAACCAATGGTTACTTTTTCAACCAAAGCATTTCCGTTAATCTCTCCTTTAGAAGGAGATTTGCGTTTAAACTCTGCAATGATTCCTAACTTATCTGGTCGTTTTAAATACTCTTTAAACGACACTTTAGGAGAATCAAAAAATATACTTTGTTCTAGCAATTTCACAGGGTAAATGGATTTTCTATCCGCTACCTCCTGCTTTTTAAATTGCATTATTTCGTCTAATATGGTCATCTTAATTGATTAATGTCTTTAATTTCTGATAAGCTGTTCCACTGTCTAAGGACTCTCCGGCTTCATCTATAGCCTGTGACAATGGTATATTCTTATAATTGCTAATCGCTAATCCTGCATTAGCCAATACAACGCTTCTTTGCTCTTTACTAGCTTCTCCTGAAAGAATCTTAACAAAGATATCGGCAGCCTCTTTCACTGACTCTCCACCGTATAAATCTTCTGGCTTTAAAACCGAAGTCTTAAAATCAGCTGGACTCAATACCGTATTCTTTTCGTTTGTTATCACCTTTGTATCTCCTGTTAAAGAAACCTCATCATAACCATCTAAAGCATGAACTATGCTGAATTTCTTGTCAATCCCTTGTAGCAAGTAATTATACAATCGAGCTAACTCTAAGTTAAATACCCCAACCGATTGATGAGTTGGCAGGCATGGGTTAACCAATGGTCCTAACATATTAAAGAAGGTCTTCATTCCTAGCATTCTTCTAATTGGTCCTACCTCAGCCATCGCAGGATGAAACAAAGGAGCATGAAGAATACAAATGTTCGATTCATCTAATTGCTTAGCCAGTGTATCTTGATCATTTGTAAACTCATAACCTAAATACTCCATTACATTCGAAGAACCACAATGAGAAGAAACACCATAATTACCGTGTTTAGTAACCTTCACTCCTGCTCCAGCAACTACAAAGGAAGAAATAGTAGAAATATTAAAGGTGTTTTTTCCATCCCCTCCCGTTCCACACATATCCGTTGTAGGAACTCCACCAAAATCAATTGGCTTACATAACTCTAATAAGGCTAAACGAAATCCATCCAGTTCATCAACCGTGATCGACCTCATCATGTATATGGAAATGAAACTAGCTATTTGAGCTTCATTAAACTCTCCTTTTCCTATTCGTATCAAGATATCCTTTGCCTCTGCTTTCGACAACGATTGGTACTCGATTAAACGATTTAAAATTGACTTCATATCTAAGCGTTTAACCAGTTTTTTATAATTGCCTTTCCATGTTCAGTTAACACTGATTCTGGGTGATACTGAACCCCATGAACAGCTTTTGTTTTATGTTTCATTCCAAGAATAGCACCATCTAAATCTCTTGCTGTAATATCAAATGAAGCTTTGATTTGCTCATTATCCACTACTTGCCAAGAGTGATACCTACCAACCTTGAACAGGTTTGGAAGACCTGAATACAATTCATCCTTTCCATCTTGTTTCATGTCGTGAGCTAATCCATGAAAAACATCAGACATATTCTCTATTTGTCCTCCATAGAATTCAGCTAAAGCTTGGTGTCCTAAACACACTCCTAACATTGGAATATTCTTTTCATCACAATGAGCTATAACTTTCATTAAATCTCCTGCTTCAGAAGGTATTCCAGGTCCTGGAGAAAGCATGATTTTATCATAGCTCTCCAGATCGTTTAAATTTACTTTATCATTTCTGAGTACATCAATACTTACTCCTTGATTCTCCTTTACATAGTGAACCAAATTATAAGTAAACGAGTCGTAGTTATCTATCATTAAAACTTTCATACTGTCTCCGCTAAATCAATGGCCATTTTTAAAGCAGCCAGTTTATTATTTACTTCTTGAAGCTCACTATCTTCATTACTTTGGTGAACCACTCCGGCACCTGCTTGATATATCAATTGGTTATTCTTACTTAAGAAAGAACGAATGATTATCGCTTGATTAAAATCTCCGTTAAAACCAAGATAACCGATGCAACCACCATATACGCCACGTTGTTCATTTTCGTAATCATTGATTAACTGAAGCGCCCTGTGTTTAGGAGCTCCAGACAATGTTCCTGCCGGGAATGTATCTCCAACCAAACGCAAAGAGTTACTTCCAGCCTGAATATCTGCCGTAACTTTAGACACCAAATGAATGACATGAGAGTAAAACTGAATTTCTCTATAGGTTTCAACCTTGGCGTTACTACCGTGTTTACTTAAATCATTTCTAGCCAGATCAACAAGCATTACATGCTCTGCATTTTCCTTCTCATCCTTCTTTAAGTCCTCTGCCAGTTCTTGATCCTTTTCATCATCACCCGTTCTTCTAAAAGTTCCAGCAATTGGATGTATCTCCGCTTGTCCGCCTTTGATGACAATCTGAGCTTCTGGACTTGATCCAAAAACACGGAATGAACCATAATCGAAATAGAACAGATAAGGTGATGGGTTAATACTTCTTAAAGCACGATAAAGATTAAAGTCATCCCCTTTAAAACTTTGAGAAAAAGACCTAGATAACACCAACTGAAACACGTCTCCTCTTACACAGTGTTTCTTAGCATTCCTAACCATGTTCAAATACTCCTCATCACTTACATTTGAAGTTTCACTTCCTTCTTTTCGGAAAGTGTAAACCGGAAGATTTCTACTATTAAGCAATTGCTTCAGCTCATCTTCAACCGACTCTCTTCCATTGGCTATATGCTCAAAAACATACAACTCATTCTTAAAATGATTAATAGCTATGATGTTTTGATAAACCTGATAAATCATATCAGGAACCTCTTTATCTTCTCTAACCTTTCTGTCAAAAGAAATGTCTTCAAAGTACTCAACAGCTTCAAAGCTAGAATATCCAAACACACCCCCATTAATGAATGGAAAATCATTTTCCTCTACTTCAAAAGACTCAGAGAAAGCCTTTAACGTATCCATTACATCATTTTCCTCAGCGTTAAGTACTATTAAGTCACCTCCGCAGCTTCTTTTATCAATAGTAATCTCTTTATCCTTAAGAATAAACGAAGCTATCGGATTTAGACCGATGAAAGAGTAACTATTATCATTACCATGATAATCAGAACTTTCCAACAATATTGAATTGGGAAATCGATCTCTCATAGTAAGATAAATACTTACCGGGGTACTTGTATCAGCCAAGCGTTTAAAGTAGCTTGTTTTCAATTGAATGTTCTTCATTCGTAATTTTCATTAAACAAAAAAGGCTTGCTACCGCAAACCTTCAATATGTTATATAACAATTAATTCGCAGCCGTTAACTCAATTCGCAAAACCACCAACTATTGTTATTTCTTATTGTCATT
The DNA here is from genome assembly GCA_965661855.1 of Flavobacteriales bacterium. Lineage (GTDB taxonomy): Bacteria > Bacteroidota > Bacteroidia > Flavobacteriales_C > CBFIFL01 > CBFIFL01. Next base: position 1,057 of record CBFIFL010000085.1, on the reverse strand, counting down.
TCATCTAAAATAAAGATTATTTCGATTAAGTGATAATAATCAATAAACAAATCGTTAGCTTCTTTATTTTTGTTAGTATGATTAATGAATTCTTGAATACAGTGCGTCGTGATTTTGAAGGACAAGATCTTGCGATTTCTAAATCTCCTGATCAACCTGTTGAATTATTTGAAAACTGGTTTGAAGAAGCCGTGGAGGCTCAGGTACTAGATCCCATGGCAATGAATATTGCTACAGTAGATGCAGCCGGTCAGCCAAGCTTAAGGGTGGTTTATCTTAAGAAAATCAGTGAAGAAGGTCTTACTTTTTTCACCGATTATGATTCTCAAAAAGGAAAAGAATTAGCTAATAATCCGCACATTGCCTGCAATTTCTTTTGGGTTGAAATCAACCGTCAAGTAAGAGTATTGGGTAAAGCTGAAAAACTAAGTAGAGAAGAAAGTGTTAACTATTTCAATTCTCGACCAAAGGAATCAAGGATATCTGCTATCGTTTCCAATCAAAGTCATGAGACTTCATTCGAAGACTTAGCAAAACGTAGAAAAGAAATTGAAGAAAAATACAAAGACAGTGAACCAGTGTGTCCAGAAAACTGGGGAGGCTATATCATAAAAGCTCATCGTTTCGAATTCTGGCAAGGAAAGCCTAGCAGATTTCATCATCGTTTAGTTTATGATGCTATTCAAGGAAATTGGGATAAGAAAATTGTGGCACCTTAGTTAATTTGAAAGTTTGCTGATTTGGTAATTTGAAAATTCATTGGCTGTACTGAGATTTTTGGCCTGTTCTGAGCTTGTCGAAGGATCTGCTTTTTTTGATCACGGATAAAAGGATTTAAGTTTATTCTGGGGTGATTTCAATTGGATATCATGGAGGGAAAATCGGAGATTTTCTTGGATGGGTCGTTAGTTTACCGAAGAATCTTCAGGAAGGGTATATGTGTTAGTTTTTAACCACAGATTACACGGATTTCACAGATTATATTGTTATGAATATACCGAGGTAATACTCGCATTTTAACTCGGTATACTTCTTTTACGAATCAGGAGAAAACTGC
>CBFIFL010000084.1:0-6342 GCA_965661855.1 Flavobacteriales bacterium | reverse complement strand
ATATTACAACCGTTTACTGTGTGATGAGCTAATTGCTGCACCATGCTCCAGTACATATACTTGAAGTTTGAGTTTGAAACCACTGTCTCTTCTTTACCTTCTGGTTCGATACCAGCTTGTAAATGAATGTCGTAGCTCTTGTCTCCAGCAAACTCTAAGTATGGTAAAATCTTAGGCTCTGATTGATCTGGACCTGCACATCTAAATGGCTCTAAAGCTTCTAATGTTACAATCCATGGAGAAATGGAAGAAGCAAAGTTCTTCGCTAAGAATGGCCCTAGTGGCACATATTCCCATTTCTGAATATCTCTTGCAGACCAATCATTGAATACTACTAATCCAAAGATGTAGTCTTCAGCTTCAGCTGTTGAAATTCTTTGTCCTAACGCTTTACCTTCACTTGTAATGAAAGCCATTTCTAATTCAAAATCAACTAATCTAGAAGGACCAAAAACTGGTGACTCCTCTTCACTCGGTTTTGTTTGTCCTAACGGACGGTGAACCGATTGATTAGTAGTGATAATAGAAGAAGCTCTACCGTGATAACCAACTGGAATATGAAGCCAGTTTGGTAAAAGAGCATTAGCAGGATCTCTAAACATAGTACCAACGTTGGTAGCATGTTCTTTAGATGAATAGAAATCTGTGTAGTCACCAACAAATACTGGTAACTTCTCTTCGCAGTTTGCTAAAGGAGATAAGATAGCAGACTTATCTGCGTCGTTAATTTCCGTATTTCCTTCCGAGAATAAATCAAATAGTCTAGCTCTAACTGCAGACCATACTGCTTTATTCAATTTGATAAAAGCATTTAAAGTGTCATTGTTAAATATACCTTCTGGTAAATTAATTCCAGAGAAAAATCCTTTCGTATGTAAAGCGTTTAGGTTGATTGCAGTATCTCCAATTCTTGAAGCATTTACTGTTTCACCATTTACGCTAATAACCCCAAATGGAAGGTTTTGAAGAGGGAAGTCCGAATTAGCCGGAGTTTCCACCCATGATTTTACTGAAAAATCATTTGTTCTACCCATTATATAAAATTTTAGTGTTTCAAATTAATCTTCAATCATCTCCTTGATCTCTGTTTCGAATAATGGATATTCTCCCATCATTTCGTTAACAGCAGTTCTAGTAGCTGAAAGAATTTCTTCATTCTCCCAATTCACAATTGCAGCATCAATAAATTCTACAATTTGAGGAATATGAGCTTCTTTGATCCCTCTACTTGTGATAGCCGCCGTTCCAACTCTGATTCCAGAAGTAACGAATGGTGACTTATCATCAAAAGGAACCATATTTTTATTTACTGTAATATCTGCTTTACCTAATGCTTTTTCAGCTTCTTTACCATTAATGTTTTTCGATCTTAAGTCGATCAACATAGAATGATTTTCAGTACCACCAGAGATAATATCATAACCTCTAGCTACTAACTCTTCAGCCATTACTTCAGCATTCTTTTTAACCTGAACTTGGTAATCAAAGAATTCGTCAGTTAAAGCTTCTCCGAATGCAATTGCTTTAGCACCAATAATATGTTCTAAAGGACCTCCTTGCGTTCCTGGGAAAACACCACCATCTAAAATTTGTGACATCATTTTTGTCACTCCTTTAGGTGTTTTTAATCCCCAAGGATTTTCGAAATCTTTCCCCATCATGATTACTCCTCCTCTTGGACCTCTTAAGGTTTTATGAGTTGTAGAAGTAACGATATGACAATGAGGTATTGGATCATTTAATAATCCTTTTGCAATCATCCCTGCAGGATGAGAAATATCTGCTAATAATAAAGCACCTACTTCGTCAGCAATTGCTCTCATTCTTTCGTAATCCCAATCTCTTGAATACGCAGATGCACCAGCAATAATAAGCTTAGGTTTTACTTCCTTCGCTTTAGCTTCTATAATGTCGTAGTTAACTCTACCTGTTTCTTTATCTACTCCGTAAAAGTGTGGAGTATATGTTTTACCAGAGAAATTTACTGGTGAACCATGTGTTAAGTGACCACCATGAGATAAATCAAATCCTAAGATGTTGTCACCTGGTTGTAAACATGCTAAAAACACAGCTGCGTTAGCATTAGCACCAGAGTGAGGTTGAACATTTGCCCACTCACATCCAAACAAAGTTTTTAATCTATCGATAGCTAATTGCTCGATTTGATCAACTACTTCACAACCACCATAGTATCTTTTACTAGGTAATCCTTCAGCATATTTATTGGTTAAAATAGAGCCAGCTGCCTCCATTACTTGATCACTCACATAGTTCTCAGATGCGATCAATTCAATTCCTTCTGTTTGTCTGTCTCTTTCGTCTTCGATTAAATCGAAAATTTGTTGGTCTCTTGTCATCGGTTAAATGATTTGTTTTGTTATCCAAAGATAACCATAAAGCCACTTAAATCTACTGACAACTTATTGATTTTGACGACTAGTTTTCAACGGATGTTTAGAAGTCTGACTTTAATTAATTTGCTGATTTGCTAATGAGATAATTTGCTTATGGTTTCAATTGTCAGAAAAGTAAGTAAGGGGTAAGTGAATTTTGGAATAGACAGTTAGCTAATTGTTAGTTATTCTGTTTAAAACTCCAAGCATTAAGCAATTAGCTAATCAGTAAATTAACACATTAAAGGTTATCTTTAATCCACCACAAAAACAGCTGTTATGAGAAAAAATATCACTGAACTTTACGGAATAAAATATCCATTAATTCAAGCCGGAATGATTTGGTGTAGTGGATGGAAGTTAGCTGCTTCGGTTAGTAATTCTGGTGGACTAGGATTAATAGGTTGTGGTTCAATGTATCCGAATGTACTTCGAGAACATATTCAAAAGTGTAAGGCTGCAACGAAGAATCCATTTGGTGTTAATGTACCCATGTTTTATCCAGACTTGGAGGAGGTAATGAATATCATTATTGAAGAAAAGGTTCCTATCGTGTTTACTTCTGCTGGAAATCCAAAACTATGGACGAAGCGTTTACAAGATGAAGGGATCATTGTAACTCATGTGGTTTCGAACTTGAAGTTTGCTAAAAAAGCAATGGAAGCAGGAGTTGATGCTATTGTTGCGGAAGGATTTGAAGCGGGCGGACATAATGGTAGAGAAGAGACAACTACGATGTGCTTGATTCCAATTGTGAGACAAGAAATAGATATTCCTTTAATTGCAGCAGGAGGAATAGGAACAGGAAGAGGTATGCTAGCAGCACTTTCATTAGGGGCGGATGGAGTTCAGATCGGAAGTCGATTTGTAGCTACTCCAGAGTCTTCAGCTCATGAGAATTTTAAAGAAACAGTACTTAACGCTAAAGAAGGAGATACTTTGTTAACCTTGAAGGAGTTAATGCCGGTTAGGTTGATCAAGAATGATTTCTTTGCTAGAGTTCAAGAAGTATATCAAAACGGTGGATCAATCGAAGAATTGAAAGAACTGTTAGGAAGAGCTCGAGCTAAGAAAGGAATGTTTGAGGGTGATTTGATTGAAGGGGAGTTAGAGATTGGTCAAATCTCAGGATTAATAAATGAAATTAAACCAGCTGCAGATGTGGTAGCTGAAATTATAAAGGAATTTGAACAAGCTCGTCAAGAGCTAATCGAAAAAGAATTATGGTAAACTATAATAAGTTTGAGCTGAATAATGGCTTAAGGGTTTTAGTAAATGAGGATGACACTACTCCGTTGGCGTGTGTTAACTTGCTTTATGATGTAGGATCAAAAGATGAGGATCCGAATAAAACAGGATTTGCTCATTTATTTGAGCATTTGATGTTTGGAGGAAGTGCAAATATTCCAAGCTTCGATGAGCCTTTGCAAAGGGTTGGAGGAGAGAATAATGCATTTACTTCTACAGATATCACTAATTACTATTGTACACTGCCAGCTGAAAATATCGAGACAGCATTTTGGTTGGAGTCTGATCGAATGCTACGATTAGCATTTACTGATAAAAGTTTAGAGGTTCAGAGAAGTGTAGTTATTGAGGAATTCAAGCAACGTTATTTGAATCAACCTTACGGTCAAGCTTGGATGAAACTAAGAGATTTAGCCTATACCAATCACAGTTATAAATGGCCTACAATAGGTAAAGAAATAGCTCATATTGAAGATGCTACCATGGAAGATGTGAAAGCTTTTTTCTACAAGCATTATCGTCCGAATAGCTGTATTCTAGTTGTTTCTGGAAATGTTAAAACGGATGATGTTAAAGCTTTAGCTGAAAAGTGGTTTGGAGATATCCCAGCAGGAGAAAAGTATGAAAGAAACCTTCCTGTTGAACCAGTGCAAAAAGAGAAAAGAACATTAGTTTTTGAAGATGACGTTCCGTTGAATGTGATTTTCAAAGCCTATCATATGCCAGGTAGAAATCATAAGGATTATTATGCCATTGATCTGGCTTCAGATATCTTATCAAGAGGTCACTCTTCTAGATTAAATGTAGAGTTGGTTAAGAATCAGCGCCTTTTTACAGAGCTCAATGCATATGTAACTGGTGAGATTGAACCAGGATTATTTGTTGTTACAGGTAAGTTGAAGGATGAGGTTTCATGGGAAGACGCTGAGAAAGCAATTGATGTGGAACTGGATAAGCTAAAAGCTGAATTAATCAGTGAAAATGAAATAGAGAAGGTTAAGAATAAGGTAGAAACTACACATGTTTATTCTGAAATGGACCTTGGTTCTAAGGCTTTGGAATTAGCTTATGGTGAGCTGTTAGGAGATGCTAACAGAATGAATACAGAAATGTCGAAATACAGATCAGTTAGCAGAGAGGATATTCAAAATGCTGCAAAGACTTATTTAAACGACAATCAATCGAATGTTTTATACTATCAAGCAAAATCAAATGGATAGAAGTATAGCCCCACAAATACATGATATCAACCATATTGATATCAAGCAAGTAACAAAAGAGACTTTATCGAATGGTGTTGAATTGGTTGTTTTAAATCAAGGAGAACAAGACTTGATAAAAGTTGAGGTGCTTTTTGAAGCTGGAATTAGATATCAGGATAAGCCTTTGGTGGCAACGATGACGAATTCAATGCTTCAAGAAGGAACTAAGAATAGAACTTCAAATGAAATCAATGAAACATTTGATTTTTATGGAGCTTTCTCATCGACAGAGGTGACGAAGGATTTTTCTGGATTTCAAGTTTTTGTTTTGTCAAAATACTTGGATAAAGTACTTCCTCTTGTAGAAGATTGTTTGTTTAATTCAACTTTCCCGAAGAAGGAATTCGATCGTTTGCTTAGTAATAAGTATGCCGGTTACCAGGTAAATCAAGGAAAAGTAGAATTCATCGCTAGACAAGAATTAGGTGAAGCTTTATTTGAAGGAGGAGATTATGGAGCTGTTGTTAAAGAAGAAGATTATTCGCTTTTAACGGTTGCTGACTTAGAGGCTTTTTACAAAAAGTGCTACATCGATGGAAAGTATAAAGTTTTGGTTTCGGGAAGACTTTCAGATGCTGATTTAGATCTGATAAGAAAAGATGTGGAGTCTTGGACTTCTGTTGGAAACGAACAGCCAGAATTTAAGACGGGAACATTTAATCCAGGATACAAAAGAATAGTTAAAGAAGGAGCAAACCAAAGTGCTATTCGAATAGGTGTTCCAAGATTCAAAATGGATCATCAGGATTACCTGAAAATGAAGGTGCTAAATACCATTTTAGGAGGTTACTTTGGTTCTAGGTTGATGGCTAATATCCGTGAAGACAAAGGGTATACTTATGGTATTGGTTCTGCACTTATTCCTTTTAGTGAGCATGGTTTGTTTTTGATCGCTTCAGAAGTTGGATCACAGTTTGAACAGGATGCTTTAAAGGAAATTAAGTTTGAGTTGAACAGACTGAAAGAAGATTTAGTTCCTGAAGAGGAATTGGCTTTAGTTAAAAAATACATGCTGGGTAACGCCTTGAGAAGTTTCGATGGTGTATTCGATTTATTAGAACGTTACAAGGAGATCATGAATATTGATAAAGGTTATGCTTTTTTCGATGAATTCATTGCTGCGATTAATAATGTAAGTGCTGAAGAATTGAAGGACTTAGCTAACAAGTATTTGAATATTGAAGAGATGTTAACGATTGTTGTAGGACCGGAGGAGACAACGGACTAAACAATTTAACGTCTTTATGGAAACGACTTAATGTTGGGATTGAGATTATTGACTGTTACAATATTGCTGTTCCTTTCTTCATCTGTGTTTGCAACACATTTGGTAGGAGGGGAAATTACATGGGAATGTTTAGGGAATGGTCAGTTTCAATTTCAGCTTAAATTGTTTAGAGATTGTTCTGGTCAAAGTCCCAATAACTCCGAACAATTAA
>CBFIFL010000083.1:0-6463 GCA_965661855.1 Flavobacteriales bacterium | reverse complement strand
CTTGCGGTCGCCCACACATGAACCTTCTTATTCTGATTTTCGGGCGACCGCAAGGGTAGCCCCTACATTGGATCCTCCGGCCACTTATGCTTTTTATACCTAATCCTTAATTCTTTGCGCACATCGAAATAGGCATTTTTCCAAAAGCTATTTAAATCATCTGTTATCTGGACCAGTTTAAATCCTGGAGATAATAAATGCATTAATACCTTAACCTTATTGTTATTCACCATCGGTGTTTCTAGCATTCCAAAACATCTTTGCAAAGGAACTGGTAATACGGGAACGGATGTATTCTCTTGATATTCTAACTTGGCAAAAGTTCCATTGGGTAATTGAACTTTCTCTGGAGCCAATTTTACTACTCTTTGCTGTTGCTCCGGACTCAAACTATAAAACAATATCTCTTGAAGGTTGATTTTCTTTAGATCTTGAGGCTTTTTTACTCCTGATAAATAGGTAGCAATCCAATCTCTATTTGATTCCAATAAAGATTCAACCGTAAACTCTGGCCAATCTTGATCTTCATTCCAAGCTTTTAAACAAGCCACTCGATAAACTAACTGTAAAGCACCACTTTCCCAATCCAATAACTGACGACCCTTTTCACTAATGGCTTCACAAATGGCTTCAGTAATACTTTCAGGATCTGGATCTTTTATTCGACTACTCTTTAAAACTATACTTCCTATCCTTAGTTCCTCTCTTGCTATCAGTCCGCCATCATCAGTATCCCATTTCACCACTTCTCTACTAACTACTTTACCGGCTAAATCTTTCGGATTAATAGGCGATGCCATAAATACTTTTCCGCTATGATCTCTCTCCGTAACATGTGCAACTGCTAGCCATGGTTCGTGTGCCAAATCATCTTGGTGTCCAACCGCAGCTAATTTACCATTTGCCATTTGGTATTGAGCATTGTTACCTGGTCGAGCACTTGCAATTCTTTCCGGATAAGCAGAAGCAATAAGGAAACCCGTTTCAAACTCATCAACGAATGAATTATCCGCTTCAATCTTAAACATCTTACGATATTGATCGGCTAGTTTTTCCAATCTCGAGAATCCTCGTCCTCCTGACCCATTTTGTCGAAACCGTCTCAATGCCTCTATTCTTAGATTAATATCTACTCCTGATTTAGGAGGCAAAGGATCTTTTTCTTCTAATAATGGAGCTATATCTGTAGCTAATGCAAGGTTATCATTGTCTTGGGCTTGAACTAACATTTCTGCAATCCTAGGATGACTTGGAATTGCATGTAAACGAACGCCATGATCGGTAATCTTACCATTCTTAATAGCGCCCAGTTCACTTAATAACTTCTTTGCTTTATGTAAGTTCTTATTTGGTGGTGGACTCACCCAAAAAAGTTGATTCGCATCACTAATTCCCCATTTTGCAAGATCCAAAACCAATGAACTTAAATCTGCTTGTTCTATTTCTGGTGTTGACTGCGTTTGCATTCTTGCTTCTGTTCCTTTCGTCCACAATCTATAACATACCCCTTCTGTTAATCTTCCAGCTCTACCTTTTCGTTGATCAGCAGACTCTTTTGATATCATTACTGTTTCTAATCTTGATAGTCCTGATGACGGATTAAACTTCGCCACTCTTTCAAAACCAGAGTCTATTACAATCTTGATGTTCTCAATAGTTAAAGAAGTTTCGGCAATGTTAGTTGCCAATACAATTTTTCTTCTACCCTCTCGGTCTGGCATTATAGCCGCATACTGTTTCGAAGGAGCTAGCTGACCATATAAAGGAACCACACGGAATTTTGGAAATGCTCTTCGTAATAATTCCTCACATTTTTTTATTTCACCTTGTCCGGGAAGAAACACCAATGCATCCCCCTCTTGCTCTTCAACCGCTGTTTGAAGCGTACTTTTTACCATTTCAGGAAGTAATTTCCAATCACAATCTCCAGCATATTTTATCTCAACCGGATACATTCTTCCTTCACTTTCAACCTCCACTGCTTTTAACCTAGCCGCTAATTCTGGCATATTGATCGTTGCAGACATCACCATAATTCTTAAATCTTCTCTAAGAACCGATTGAACCTCTTTACTAAAAGCCATTGCCAAATCGGCATGAATACTTCTTTCATGAAACTCATCAAAAATGATTAATCCAACATCTTCAAGACTGTTGTCTTCATGAATCAGTCGAGTCAAAATTCCTTCCGTTACTACTTCTAATCTCGTTTGTTTTGATATTTTTTGCTCAAATCGAATTCGATATCCGATGGTCTCTCCAGCTTTTTCCCCAATCATATCCGCCATTCTCATTGCAACCGTTTTAGCCGCAAGTCGACGAGGCTCAAGCATAATGATTTTCTTTCCATCCAACCAATCTTCCTCCAATAAACTAATAGGTAGCAATGTACTTTTACCTGCGCCAGTAGGAGCTTTAATAACTAAAGTATTATTCTTTTCTAAAGCCTTCCTAATATCAGGCACTACTTCTGCTACGGGTAAATTAAATGATTGATAGTCGAATGTCATGGTTTCTAATATAGTGCTTAGTTTTTAGTGGATAGGGGTTAGGACGTTAATTTTTTTAACCTTGTTAAAACATGAGTTTTAATTCATACAACTACCTGTAGTTGTGACAATTAAAATCTAAAAACGACTACTTGCTAACCCCTATTCACTAAAAACTAAGTCCTCATCAAAAACAATTTCCCATACATAGTTTTGTTATACATAGTAAAACTATGTATTATTGTACTATGTATTCAAAGGAACTAGTTAAAGGAACATTAAAAACAATTATTCTTAAACTCTTGGAAGAGAATGACAGAATGTATGGATATGAAATCACTCAAAAAGTTAAGGAACTATCCGACGGGAAGATTCTTGTCAAAGAGGGTTCTTTATATCCAGCTCTTCATAAGTTAGTAGACGACGGTTTATTGATTACCGAGAAAGAATCAATTGGGAAACGTGTACGTGTTTACTATCGCCTGACCAGTGATGGAAAAAATGAAACTGTTTCCAGATTAGAAGAACTTCAAGATTTCATTCAAACGATTTCAATTATTATTTCACCAAGAACCGCATTTAACTCTTAAAATCATGCTGAACGATTTTCAAATCGGACTTATTGAAAAAGACATTCAATCTTCAGGAGTATATATGAAGGATCTAGTTTATGATATGCTAGACCACATATGCTGCTCTGTAGAAGAGAAAATGCAAGAAGGCGAAGTATTTGACAAAGCTTACGAAAAGACCAAAAGTGAGTTTTGCCAAACAGGATACGAGGAGATACAAGCAGAAACAAAGTTTTTACTCACTATCAACTCAAACAAAATGAAAACATTAAAAAACGTATTAGGAATAACAGCTTTTGTATTATTCTTAACAGGTAACTTCTTTAAAATTCAGCATTGGCCAGGGGGCGGAATGTTGGTTGTTTTAGGCTCATTATTGATTATCGGAATACTAATCTCTATGTTTAGAGCAAAGTACCAACCAAACAGGTTAGGATATTAAGAAGTCTTGGTGTTTTAAGTGGTATACTTTTAATAACAGGTTTATGCTTTTTCATGATGGCATGGCCAGGAGCTACAGTTATATTTTCATCAGCCCTTTTTATCATGGGATTCGGGATGGTTCCGCTATTGATCAAAACTTTAATGCATTTGCAAAGCAGATTAACGGAAAGACTGCAGGAATAGGTTTAGCTTTCTTAGTTGATTTGCTGATTTATTAATTTGCTGATTCGTTTCATTCAAAAACTCGTAATCGCTATCTTGGGAAATCGTTCAATACCTATTGTATTAGCAAATTAACTAACTAGCTCATTAGCAAATTAAAACATGATCGAAATCGGAAAAACCATAATCAGTCAAGAGTTATTACAAAAACGATTTGTATGTGATTTATCTGCATGCAAAGGAGCATGTTGTGTTGAAGGAGATGGTGGAGCACCGGTTTTGGATAGTGAAGTTGATAAGCTTGAAGAGGTATATCCTATTGTAAAAAAATACTTGCCTCAAGAAGGTATAGATGCTATTGAATCACAAGGTACTGTTGTTGTAGGTTCTGATAATGAGTTGGAAACGCCTCTTGTTTTAGGTAAAGAATGTGCATTTACCTTATTTGAAGATGATGGTACTGCAAAATGTGGTATCGAAAAAGCTTATTTAAAAGGTGAAGTAGACTTTAGAAAACCTGAATCATGCAGCTTATATCCTGTTCGTTTAAGTGAATTAGGTGATATGACTGCCGTAAATTATCATCACTGGCCTATTTGCAAGCCTGCTTGTGAATGTGGTGACAAACTAGATGTTAAGACTTATAAGTTCTTGAAAAAACCTCTGATTGATAAGTTTGGACAGGAATGGTTTGACACTTTGGAAGAAGTGGATAAGGAGTTCTTTAGTTAATTTACTGATGAGCTAATTTGCTAATTAAGAATTACGGTGAAAATTCCAGATTGATTTAACAAGCGCTTGAATCTGATAATTAGCAAATTACCACATTATCAAACTAGCTAATTAATACAGGAAATTATTATGCGGATATCTTTCTATATGCAGCTTTTTTACTTCCTCGTAAAACAACTCTCTAAGTTCTTCAATATTGGTTTTCTCTTGAGCTGAGATAAAAATACACTTGACATTGTCTTTTGCCATGTACGTATTCTCCCAATCTTGCAGCGTATAATTATCCTTTGTGAAGTCCGATAAGTCATCCTCCTCCTTCTCCTCGTATTGATAAGCGTCAATCTTATTGAAAACCATGATTGTTGGTTTATTCATCGACTCAATCTCTTTTAAAGTATCATTTACGACATCAATGTGATTCTCAAAGTTTGGATGAGAAATATCTACCACATGAATTAAAAGATCTGATTCTCTAACCTCATCCAATGTAGATTTAAAAGACTCTACCAAATCATGAGGCAGCTTTCTAATGAATCCAACTGTATCAGCTAACAGGAATGGTAAGTTTTCAAAAACTACCTTTCTAACCGTAGTATCAAGCGTTGCAAATAATTTGTCTTCCGCAAACACATCCGATTTTGTCAAAAGATTCATCATAGTAGACTTTCCAACATTCGTATAACCAATCAAGGAAGCTCTGATTAGCTGACCTCTATTTCCACGTTGCGTTGCTTTTTGTCTATCTATTTTAACAAGGTTCTTTTTCAATAAAGAGATCTTATCACGAATAATCCTTCTATCCGTTTCAATCTCCTTCTCCCCTGGTCCTTTCATACCAATACCCCCTTTTTGCTTCTGCAAGTGAGTCCACATATTGGTTAATCTAGGAAGTAAATATTGATACTGAGCTAATTCTACTTGAGTTTTAGCATGAGCTGTTCTAGCTCTTGATGCGAATATATCTAAGATCAAATTGGATCTATCCAAGATTTTAACCTCAAGTATTTGCTCAATGTTTCTTAACTGAGAAGGCGAAAGGTCATCATCAAAAATGACCATATCCACTTCATATTCCTTTACAAAGTGCTCTATCTCATGCATCTTTCCTGAACGAACAAAAGTCTTTGGATCTGGATGTTCCAGTTTTTGGGTGAATTTACGAAGCGTATTAGCTCCAGCAGTTAATGCTAAAAATGCTAACTCGTCCAGATATTCTCTGGCCATTTCTTCCGTTTGTCTTTGCGTAATAACACCAACTAAAATCGCTGTTTCTTGCTCTTTACGCGCCGTCTCTACTAATTCCCCTTTTCCTGCCATTTATTGCTTAAGCGTTTCGATGTAGTCTACTACTGAATTGATTTGAGAATCTGTTAAAACGTTACCAAAAGCAGTCATATTTCCTTTACCATTTCGAACTAAAACCTTCTTATCTGCAACTGATAAAGTTGAAGTCGACAAGGCGCTCGCTCCACTCGCTCCTAAATCACCATCCTCTCCATGACATCTAATACAGTTAATCGTATATATCTCTTCTCCACTTAATACTTCACCTTCTTCTCTTACCTCTTCCATTTTGTCAGATGCTTTTGCTCCTTTAATCATTTCAGCCATTCCGTATGAACCGATGATCAATAACATAGCAATCGCAGCAAGTGCTTTGTTCGATTTCTTGAATCCAACTATTGCTAATGGAATAGAAGCGAATACCATTCCTAATTTGATATAAAACTGACTTGGCATATCACTTTCTCCTGTGAAAATTAGACCTACACCAGTAGCTAAAAACAAGAAACTCACAATCATCTCAACCACCTTAGTCTTCTTAGCATAAGACGCTAGTTTCGTTTGATTAGAGAATAATAAAATAGTCTTAACTAAATAGTGCACTAAGAATAGTGTTACAAATAGTTTGTGTGAGTGTAATAAACCTGTATACATATCAATTTTTTTTAGCGTTCAATCAATGCCAAAGTTAACAAACTCTGGAACAATTGGTTTATAAAAAAGGGGACGCCACCCTTTTTAGGGTGGCGTCCCCTTTTTTATACTGAAACAAATCGGGCG
>CBFIFL010000082.1:0-6613 GCA_965661855.1 Flavobacteriales bacterium | reverse complement strand
AAAACCGAAGCGGAAAATCCACTTCGGTCTTATATTTTATCTTAAAAAACTGTCAACCTATTTTAGGACGACACATTCTTTTAAGATTAGTGCTTAGTAGCTACCATCTTTACAGTTAAGTTAAAATCATCATAGATAACCTTGTCTCCTAATCCTTCAAAGAAAGAATTAGAACCATACTTTACATCATAATTTGATCTATCGATCACGATTTTTGCAGATGCATTTACTTTATCACCTTCTTTAGTAGCGATAACTTCAAACTTTTGCTCATGTGATTTCCCTTTAATAGTCATGTTTCCTACTACTTCGTATTTCCCAGTTTTAGCATCTAATAATTTTACAGAAGTAGAAGTAAATGTAGCTTCTGGGTTGCTAGCAGTGCTAAAAAAGTCATCAGACTGAAGATGTCTAATAAGCTTAGCATTATACTCAGCGTTTTCGATATCTGTACAAGTAATAGAAGTCATATCCATAACAATAGACACCTTAGATAACTTATCTCCATCAAAATGTAAATCACCTTTTTTAATTGAGATCATTCCCTTATGTTCTCCTCCTACTTTTTCACCTAACCATTCTATAGTAGTTGAACCAGTGTTGATTGAATAATGTCCTTCATGTGCAAAAGCAGTACTCGTTAAAAAGGTAATTGCTGCTAATGTTAATACTCTTAACTTTTTCATTTGGTAATTTTTAATGTTTATAATTTATTGTTTGTAAGCTGTTCTAATTTTATCTAAAATTTCATTGAGAGATTTTGCTTCTTTATCACTCAATACATTAAGTAGCTGGATTTCATCATGAGCCTCAGCAATCTCATCAATCAAGGCAAGCCCTTTGTTAGTGATCTTAATATTTACCGCTCTTCTATCTTCTTTATTTTGAACTCGATCAACCAATCCTTTCAACCTTAGTTTTTCAACCAATCTACTTGCGTTAGATGACTTATCTAACATTCTTTCAATTAATAAGTTTACGGTTGCTGCGTTTGGTAATTGTCCTTTTAAGATTCTTAAGATGTTATACTGTTGTGCACTTAAATCAAACTTCTTAAAGAATTGTGTTTGCTGTAATTGTACTCCATTTGCTGTATATAAAAAGTTAATCATAGCCTTCATTTGCTCTGATCTAAAACTGCCTTGTTTTATTTCCTTTTCAATGCTCATGAAACAAATATACATATTAACATTATATGTATATACATTTATTTTAACTTAATTAAAATTTAACGTAATTTTAAGCATGCTAAAAGTGATAGATCATTTACGAAAGAATGAAGAAAACCTACCTGGTTTTCAATCACACTTAAAATTGGCTCCTTATAGATCTACACCTCCAAACTTTGATGTATTAAGTAAAGATAGTCGAGAAGCAGCCATCTCGATACTTCTTTATGAAAATGGAAACAAGCTTATGTTTCCATTAATTAAACGTCCTGTATATGAAGGAAGCCATTCAGGTCAAATATCTTTTCCTGGAGGAAAAAGAGAACTAACAGATCGTGATTTACTTCACACTGCTATAAGAGAGACCGAAGAAGAAATAGGAATTCCTTCTAAACAGATCTCACCACTTCATGCATTAAGTAAAATTTACATCCCTCCTAGCCGATTTATCGTTAATCCATTTCTAATGTATTCAGAAGAAACTTTATCGTTTAAAGCAGACGAAATCGAAGTGGAAGAAATTTTAGAAGTGAATATTGAAGATTTGCTAGACGATAGAAATTTGAAACAAACTAAATTAAAACACGGTGATAATTTAATCATTAACACTCCTTACTTTGATTTAAATGATCAGGTTGTTTGGGGCGCTACGGCAATGATATTGTCAGAATTTAAAGACTTATTGAAGAATGAAAGTTGATATACTAGCCATTGCTGCTCATCCAGATGATATTGAACTTAGTTGTTCGGGAACAATAATGAAGCAAATAGAACTTGGTAAAACAGTTGCTATTGTGGATTTAACCAAAGGAGAACTAGGTACACGTGGAAGTGCGGAGCTTAGAATGAAAGAAGCTAATGAAGCTGGTAAAGTAATGGGAATTCACGCAAGAGAAAACCTTGGTTTAGCTGATGGTTTCTTTACAGGTTCAGAAGCTGAGATAAAGTTATTAGCCTCTTTAATTCGTAAATACCAGCCTGAAATTGTTCTAGCTAACGCAATGAATGATAGACATCCGGATCATGGAAGAGCTGGGAAGTTTATTTCAGATACTTGTTTTTATTCTGGCCTAAGAAAGATCGAAACAAGTATTGATGGAAAAGCACAAGAAGCTTGGAGACCAAAAGTAATCTACCATTATATTCAAGACTATTATCACCAACCTGATTTTGTGGTTGACATCACTCCTTTTATGGAAAGAAAAATGAACGCCATTAAAGCTTTTGGTAGTCAGTTTTACGATCCGAACTCAAAGGAACCTAAATCTCCAATTAGTGGTGAAGACTTCTTTGATTTCATAAAAGGAAGAGCCATGCAATATGGAAGGTTAATAAATAGTCAATATGGAGAAGGCTTTACTGTTGAACGTCCGTTAGGAGTCTCTGATTTAAGTAATTTTAAATAAAACCCGAAGAATAGGATTCTACAAATCTTCTCACATAGCACCTTAGTATAGAATAGATTGTGCTATTATTGGTTGATTACAACCTATTATTCTGCATCTATTTACTTGTGTAGTAATTTTATCTACATTGCATTTAAATAACAGAATATTATGTTGGATTTTATCGTAATTGGAGCAGGACAAGCAGGATTAGCAATCGGTAAGAAGTTGAAGGAGAAAGGTTATAATTTCCTAATTCTTGACTCTTCAAAGGAGATTGGAGCTTCTTGGTTGAAAAGATGGGATTCTCTTAAGCTTTTCACTCCAACCGAATTCAATCATTTGGATGGTCTTCCTTTTCCAATGAAAGACGGTGAATATCCAGACAAATATGAAGTTGCTGACTACTTCAAGTCATATGTAAATCATTTTAACTTACCGGTACAATTAAACACTTTAGTTAAATCATTAGAGAAGAAGATAGATACATTCTTTATTCAAACTTCTCAAGGTGAGTTAAAGGCTAAAGCCGTGGTAGTGGCAACAGGACCTTTTCATACTCCTTTTACTCCTAAGTGCAGCACTAAGGTGAATGAAGATGTTTTGCAATTACACAGTAAGCAGTATTTAAACACTAAGCAATTACAAGAAGGTGATGCTTTAGTTGTTGGTGGTGGTGATTCAGGATTTCAAATTCTTGAAGAGGTAGCTAACACAGGGAGAAAAGTATATTTCTCAGGACCTGCAAAAGCTCAAACTATTCCACAGCAATTCTTAGGGAAGACTTTATGGTGGTGGTTTGATAAGTTAGGATTCTTAAAAGTTAACAAATACTCTTACTTAGGTAAGAAACTTAGTAAAACAATGCAGCCGATTATTGGGACTGACGTTAAAGGTATTCTTGCAAAACCAAACGTTACAAGAGTAGAAAGAACTACTGATGCTAACGAAGAGGAAATTATATTTGGAGATAGGGCTATTAAAGGAATCAAAAATATCATTTGGTCAACTGGTTTTAGACCTAATTTCTCTTGGATCAAGAACATTCAGTTAGATGAAGAGGGGTATCCAAAAAACTTCAGAGGAGTTACTGAAACAAATGGATTATTCTTCATTGGTCTGCCTTGGATGTACACTAGAGGTTCAGCTACTTTAGGTGGAGTTAGTAAAGATGCTGATTACCTAATGGGTAAAATCATCAATGAATTCACTCCAACAAGTGTTGAAACAAAAAAAGAAGAATCAGAGATGGCTTAAAGCTTAACTGAAAGACATAAAAAAGCCTTTACTTAATTTGTAAAGGCTTTTTTAGTTTTATACTTTTTGACTTAGTCAAATAATTGCTTTGACTTTACTACACCTTTGATTAGAGCTGAACTAAAACCATTGTGCTCCATTTCATTCAATCCTTCTATAGTACATCCTTTAGGTGTTGATACTCGATCTATTTCAAACTCTGGATGATGTCCTGTTTGAGCTATCAATTGAGATGCTCCTTTTACAACCTGACTTGCAATTACCTTAGACTGCTCTGAACTGAATCCTAATTGGATTCCAGCTTGCATCATAGCTCTTATGTATCTCAAGCTAAAAGCAACTCCACTGGCTCCTAATACCGTAGCTGCATCCATCAGCGATTCTTCAATCACGATGATCTCACCGTTATGCTTAAACAAGTCTTCTATAGAACCCAACTTGCTTTTAGATTTTACATCTGCACAAATACATGTCATTGACTCATTAACAGCAGCACCAGTATTCGGCATTACTCTAACAACCGGAACCTCATTCGTTAATACTTGATCTATTTCAACAGTGCTTATCGACGAAACCAAAGAAACCAATAGCTTATCGCTAGTTAAAGAACTATTTAACAATTGTAATTCATTGATCAAGTTATATGGCTTTAAACCAAAAACAACAACATCAGCAAATTCAACTGCCTTTTGATTATCAGTGCTTACTTGAACTCCTAAATCTGCATACTTAGACAAGCTCTCTATATTTCTGCGGGTAATAAAAAAGTTTTCTGCTTTAAGACCAGCAGATAACCAACCATCTAATAAAGATGTTCCTAAATTACCACAACCTATTATTGAAACTTTCATAATTATAAATCCAATGTTAACTGAGTAAAAGGACCTCCCTCTTTCTCAATATTTGATAAAGATAATCCTAAAAGACGTATTTCCGGTAAATCATCAGGTAATGAAGACCAAATTTCTAGCATTACTTCACTTACATCTTCTGTACTATCTAATGTTTTTAAAGCGGTCTTACTTCTAGTAATTTGTTTGAAATCAAAGAATTTTATTTTCATGGTTAATGTTCTAGACTTGAATTCACTCTTACCAGTTCTTTCCATTAACCTTGGAAGTAACTTCATTAACTCTTCCTTCATATCTCCTTTGGTCTGCACATTGGTATCATACGTCCTTTCACAACCTACAGATTTCCTTTCTCGATGTGATTTTACTTCTCTGCAATCAATTCCTCTACAAATGTTATAAAAGTAGTCGGCTCTTGATTTAAAGTTATCTCTAAGCTCTTCTATGCTTAATCTTTGTAGATCTTTTCCAAAAAAGACACCTAAACGATTTAAGCTCTTCTCGGTAACCTTCCCTATACCATGAAATTTTTTAATAGGAAGTAAAGCAATGAATCGCTCAATTTTACTAGGAGTAATAACAAAAAGACCGTCTGGTTTATCTTGATCAGAAGCTACTTTAGCCAAGAATTTATTGACAGACACACCTGCTGATGCTATTAGATTCAACTCATTTTTTATATCATCTTTAATCTTCTGAGCAATCTCCGTAGCTGTTTCAATACCCAGTTTGTTTTCAGTAACATCCAAATAAGCTTCATCCAATGATAGTGGTTCAATAAGATCGGTGTATCGCTTAAATATGGCTCTAATTTGAACGGATACCTCTTTGTACACTTCAAATCGGGACTTTACAAAGATTACATGAGGACATTTTTGATACGCTATCTTGGAAGACATTGCTGAGAAAATACCGTACTCTCTTGCTTCATAACTAGCTGCTGCTACCACACCTCTTTCTTTGTTCCCTCCAACACAAACAGGCTTTCCTCTTAACTCAGGAAAGTCACGCTGTTCAACAGATGCAAAGAAAGCATCCATATCAATGTGTATTATTTTCCGTTGTTTTTCCAAGTTAACTTACTTTTGTGATCATCAAATTAGGATTTTTTGAAGCATTTCCCACATATAAAGGAATTACATTGGCTAGACTCTGAGTCTGCTAACTATAATTTTGAAACGGATTGTTTTCAAGAAGATTTAACGTATTGCGAAAAGTTTAATGATGGACGAAGAAAAGAATTCCTTACCGGAAGATCTTTAGTCTATCAATTAATGGAAAAGTTCAAGAAGTCAAAAGAACACATTCAAATAGGATCTAAAAAAGAGCCAGTTTTCACACTTCCCTTTGTTGCTTCAATAAGTCATAGTAAAGGATTCGTAATAGCCTGTGCTAATAATCAGAGCATACCGATTGGCATAGATACTGAGCATGCTAATAGAGTTACAGAAAACCTTTATCCAAAGTTATTCTCAAGTAAAGAAATTGAATTGATCGAATCCTCTGATTTAAGTGCTGATGTGCTTTTTTCTGCAAAAGAAGCATTTTACAAAATGCAGTATCCAATTAGTCAAAGCTATTTAGATTTTTTAGATATCGAATTAATCTGGGAAAAGGATTATTTAACTCCTAAATACATTAAACAAGATGTTCTCAAAGTTGAAAACACTAAAATTTATTTTGAGTTTTTCGACAATAAAGTATTGAGTTTAGCCATTGCTAAAGCTTAATGAATCGACTTAGGTAATTATCATCGTCCTTTGTTGCCTTAACTGTATAAACTCCAGAACTTAACTGCCCCACTTCAATACTATTTGTTCCTGATAAATACAATACTTCCTCTCCTAGTGAATTAAATATTTGCACATCCTTAAATGTACCATCAAGATTTAGAATCGTCTGAACTGGGTTTGGGTAAACTTTAAATGAATGATGTTTTGTTTCATTCACA
>CBFIFL010000081.1:0-6948 GCA_965661855.1 Flavobacteriales bacterium | reverse complement strand
TCCAGGTCACGCTTCCATCTACACAGGTACGACACCTGCAGTTCATGGAATTGTAGCAAATACTTGGTTTGATAAAAAGAAGCAGCAAAGTCACTACTGTGTGAATGACAGTAATTTCAATACGGTTGGAGATTCAAGTACAGCTGGTAAAAAATCTGCGATTCCTTTGAAGTCTTCAACGATTGGAGATGAATTAAAAGTGGCTTCAGCAGGTAAATCAAAAGTCTTTGCTGTAGCGCTTAAAGATCGATCAGCTATTCTTCCTGCAGGTCATGCTGCTGATGGAGCTTTTTGGTATTCAAATACAGGTAAGTTTATTTCGAGTACCTACTACATGAAAGAAATTCCAACTTGGCTAAGCAACTTCAACAATCAAGAACACCCAAAGGCTTTATTGAAGAAAAACTGGGAGCTTATTAATAAAAAGGGAGCTTATACCAACTCCACTCAAGACGATCATCCTGGTGAAAGAGTTTTAGATCACGAAGACAATAGCTTTCCTCACGACTTAATAAAATCTTCTCAAAACCTGGAAAACTTAGGTGTAATTAAAGCTTGTCCACAAGGAAATACCTTAACTCGTTTGATTGCTGAATCTCTAATTAAAAACGAAAACTTAGGAAAAGATGAATTTTGTGATTTTCTGAGCATCAGCTTTTCAAGTATCGATTATATCGGACATGCCTTTGGTCCTAACTCTATCGAAATGGAAGATGCTATCATCAGATTGGATAAAGAACTAGAAGCCTTTCTAACGTTCTTGGATTTAAGCGTTGGAGAGAATCAGTACACTTTATTTCTAACTGCAGATCATGGAGCTTTACAAGTCCCTACTTTATTGAAGGAATACCAAATCCCTTCTGGTTTATTCAACCACGATCTTCGATCTGATTTGAATAAATATTTAACAAAAGAACTAGGTGTCAACAATCTGATATTGGCTGTTCAAAATCACCAAGTCTTTTTTAATTCGGAGGCTATTGATTCCTCAAACGTAGACTATAAACAATTAAGCGCTTTAGTTTCCAATTACGTTTACAAACTAGATGGTGTATATAAGATACTTAACAAAGAGAACCTACTAATAGAAAGCTATAGTAACGGCTTAAACGCATTGGTACAAAAAGGTTTTCATCCTCAGATGAGTGGAGATTTATGGATCATTTTAGAACCAGGATGGATCAGCCATGAACGTACAGGAACAACTCATGGTTCACCCTTTAACTATGACACACACGTACCCTTAATTTGGTATGGAGCTGGTATTAAAACAGGTAGCAGCACCGAGAGGGTTTACATAACTGATATTGCTCCAACTAGCTCATTTTTAATTGGTTCTCCACAACCTAATTCTACGGAAGGAAACATTCTTCCAATTGTTAAAAACTAGAATAAACTTGCTTTTTAGCTGCAAGCAGAGTATTTTTATTAAGCTAAATCGAACACTATGAAAAAGTTATTCTCAGGTATTTTAATCGCTTCTACATTATTTATCGCTTGCGGTGATGCTTCTAATTCTTCTGATAAACCAGCAGAAAACAATACAGAAGTTGTTGCTAACGCTACTCTAGACTTAAATGTTGAAGGAATGGCTTGCCAGCATAATTGTGCAGGACTGATTGAAAAAGAGGTGGCTAAAATGGATGGTGTTGCGAACTGTTCTGTTGACTTTGAAAACAAAACAATGAGTGTAAGTTTTGATGAAGGAGCTACTAGTGCTGACGATATTCAAAACAAAGTTCATTCTTTAGCAGACGGACAATACAAGACTTCGGAAAAGAAAGTTGAATTAAAAGAACAAGAAATTGACGAAGAAATAGAAGAAGCTGTTGAAACAGTTGAACTATTAAATGTAGTTACAATGAGTGCTGACAAAATGATTTACATTAAAGAAGTAATGAAGTTGTTTGAGTCATTAGTAGACAACCCAGTTAGTCTTTAATTAAACCGGAATTCTTTCCATCATTTTCTCAACTACTTTAGCTGCAGCCGGACACATCCTTGTGTTTTTCTCAGTGATGTCCAATATATTCTGAAAACCTACGTGATCAGTATGAGGATAAGCAGCACAGGCCTTTGGTCTCACTTCGTAAATACTACAATAATTATCACTTCCTAAGAAGGTACATGGCGTACTCTTTAAAACCCAATCTTGATCTTCATCAACCCTTAAGTATTGTTCTTCAAAGTCAGCAGCCTTTAGTCCTAAATGTTTCGATATTCTACTAATGTCCCTGTCCGTAAACAAAGGTCCAGTTGTTTTACAACAATTCGCACATTGCAAACAATCTAACTCTTCAAAAACTTCAGTATGTAATTCATGAACCTGTTCATCTAACTTTTTGACTTTTTTAGTCTTAAGTCGATTCAGGTATTTTTTGATACTCTTTTTATTACCCTTAGCCTTTTGAATAATTTCTTTATAAGAATCAAGCATTATTCCTCTACTCTTCTTTCCGGGTGTTTTTTCAGGTATTCATCCCTAAAACTGCTTCTATTAATCTTAGAAGATAAGTACGTTGATAAATCAAAGTACTCCATCAAAGTAGCCTCATATTCATTACTCGCTAATACTTCATCAATCTCCTGCTTTAAATCTTTAAAAGCATCCATTACAGATTGATTAGCACCTCTTTCAAATTTTGGTACTTTCTTCTTAATGAAGTCTACCAGTAAATATTCAATCTTCGTTGTTCTATCCTCCTTCTTTAGATATCGATAGGTAGACCTAACATAATATGGCAGTACATCAAAGTTTCCTAATTCATAATGAACCAATAAATTCAATATTCTAGCAAACGAATAAACATCTTCTCGATAACCAACATACTTGTGATTCAATAGCCTTGACAACCATTTTAAAGCTTTGTTATACTTCTCTGAATAGATATAAAGATTCGTAAAGTTGTACAAGTAAATTACTTCATCAGACTCCCCTAGTTTTCCTTTAAAATCATCTAATTGCGACGCGATATTCTCAACTAGTACATCTGCCTTTTCGTATTGAGCTGTTTGGATTAAGTAAATCAATTCGTTGTTCAATGACTTATACATGAGTACTCTATTGTTCTCCGTAATCTTCCATTCGTCATTAATCTTATCGAAGTTCAAAATCTTCTCTCTTACCTCTCTTCCTAGCTCGTATTTCTCCAGCTTATTACTCGTTACTTCTAGGTTATATAGGGCTGATAAATAGTTCGACGGATCAGTAATTCGTTCAATATACTGCTCATACAAATCGACTCTCTTCTTCGTGTACTCCCAACTCTTCTCCACATCGTTTACAGCGTAATACCATAACGATTTAGCTTTAAATAGATGCATTCTTTCCAAAGGAGTAAACTTTTCTTCCTCACTATTCCAAAGCTTTGAACTAGCTACAATTTCTGAATAAGCAGCTAATTCCTCCGTATTTCTCGGACGACCAATACTGTTCATTCTTTTAGTCGTATTCGAACCAATTCTATCAAACTGAGAAATATTCAGCATCTTCTTTAGAATCCCTTCAGATTCAGTCTGTAGTTCATCTACTTCTTCCTTTCTCTCCACCATTTGTCCTAAACGCTGAATCACGCTTAACTCCTGCTCAATGATGTCTAGTAATAATTTGAACTCATCAAATTGATACGCTTGTTTTTTGGCAGTAACTAACACCTTCTGAGCTTGCGCATAAAGGGCTTTATTTTGAAGTACACTTGCTCTTTGTAATTGATCCCTTATTTGTCCTTTTATAGTATCCATCGTGTGGTACTCGTTAAGACTTCGTAAAATCAGATTATACAAATCGTACTTAGCAGCTGACAATCGTTTAATGAAATTTTCCCCTTTAAACTTATCTCTAATTTCATCATCATTTGGCTCTGTTTGTTTTACAACAAAATCAAAAAGCAATACATAATTATTCTTCGATCCAATAACATGTTTACTAGCCGATATCTTAAAATATCGCTTTTCATTCTTGGTCATTGAATGTATTAATTCATGTAGATGATTCGTCTTCTTCATGTCTGTTAAGTCGCTGTTAATCTCACCTTTAAATCAAGGGTAAAAACAAAAATACCATTTTAGACTTCTGATATTTACATTTTCTATCAAAAGTTCTAAAAAAAGTATATAAAAAACTCATTAAACCCTGACAAACAAAGACTTAACCTTAGACAAAACTCAATAGGAATAGTAAAAAAGATAGATGATTTTAACATCACTATACTCTTTTTACAGACTTTTGTAAAGTGATGGTTATCGAACTAACCTAACTAATCTTTAACATAGCCCAAAATTGTTACTGATTATAAATCACAGAAAAGTTTAAGTGTGTAAGTAAAGTGGCTACCTTTTTAGGTAGCCTCTTTTGTTTTATACCCGCTCCATAAATTCATTACGGTCTGCCTCTCTTTATTTACAGAAAAGGTAAACGCTATGAATAAATCCATCATCCATATTGATCTCGATAGTTTTTTCGTCTCTTGTGAACGTTTATTAGATCGACGATTATATAATAAACCTGTTTTGATTGGAGGAACCAGTGACCGTGGTGTAGTAGCTGCTTGCAGTTATGAAGCCCGAGCTTTTGGCATTCATTCAGCGATGCCAATGAAAATGGCTCGTCAACTTTGTCCTGAAGCTATTGTGATCAGAGGAAACAGCGGTACTTATAGCAAGTTTTCTGATATGATTACTGATGTCATTAAAGATGAATCTCCCCTCTATGAAAAAAGCTCTATTGATGAGTTTTATATTGACATATCTGGAATGGATCACTTTTTCGGCTGTTATAAATGGGCGAAAGAATTACGTCGTCGAATTATTCGTGAAACACATCTTCCCATCTCTTTTGGATTAAGCACTAGTAAAACAGTCTCTAAAATCACTACCAATGAAGCGAAACCTAATGGCGAACTAGAAATTCCGGCCGGAACAGAAAAACCTTTCCTGGCTCCGTTATCTGTTAAAAAAATACCAATGGTTGGTGAGCAGACTTATAAATCGCTAAAGTCATTAGGTGTAAAGCAGATTAAGACTTTACAAGAAATGCCTATGGACTTAATGGATAAGGTTATGGGTAAATCTGGAGTTTCCATCTGGAAAAAAGCTCAAGGAATTGACAACACTCCTGTTATCCCTTATCGAGAAAGAAAGTCCATTTCCTTAGAACGTACTTTTGAAAAAGACACCACCGATTACCAAAAGCTGAAAACCATTGTTACAGCCATGGCAGAGAACCTGGCTTTTCAACTCCGAAACGGTAATAAACTAACTGCTTGTATCACTCTTAAGATTCGTTATGCTGATTTTCAAACCTGCACAAAACAAATTAGAATCCCTTATACCTCTTTAGATCACGTAATTATATCTAAGGTTCATTCTCTTTTCGAACAGCTATATAACCGAAGAGTATTGGTCCGTTTAGTAGGAGTTCGTATGAGTCACCTTGTAGAAGGAGGTTTTCAAATGAACATGTTTGAAGATGATATTGAAATCCTTCAACTCTACAAAGCGATGGATCATATTAGAAAGCGATTTGGCCAAGATGCTGTAAAACGTGCCGTAACAATGGAATCGAAAGGATTAGGAAGATCTAACCCTTTTAACGGAGAACCTCCTATAATTCCTGCACACCGAAGAGCTTAATATATGATTCAATTTCATTCTTTTTTTTCCTTGAAATACGGATTGGTATCTCCAAAAGAACTTCTACTCACCTCATTAAAACTGGGGTTTAGTGATTTTTTATTGGCAGACATCAACAACACCTCTGGCTGTTTAGAGTTTGTTCGTGAAGCGAAAAACCTAGGTATACGTCCAATCATTGGTATTGACTTTAGAAATGGAAACCAACAACTTTATACCGCCATAGCTCGAAACAACCAAGGATTTCAAGAAATGAATGCCTACCTCTCTTATTTCCTGCATCGAAATGAGATTATACCTAATAAAGCTCCTTCATTTAAACACGTTGAAATCCTCTATCCTTTTGATAGTGCTCCTGAAGATTTACGCTCTTTCGAATGGGTAAAAGTAGAAGCTCACCAGCTCATTCACCTCCCTTTCTCTAAATGGAAAAACAGGAGTGAAAAACTTGTTGCCTATCACCATTCCAGCTTTAGAAACAAACGTGATTTTAATGCACATCGTTTATTAAGAGCTATTGACACCAATGCCTTACTAAGTCAACTCCCTTCTACAGAAGAGGGAAAGCCCCAAGACCTTATTGAAGAAAGAATACTTATTAAAAGTCGGTTCGACGCCTACCCTTTTCTATTTGAACAAGGAGAGGATATTCTGAAAAAATGTACGATTGATTTCAATTTCGACCTTAGCGATCATCACAATAATCTTCAACACTATACAGGTTCCGAGGAAAAGGACTTTAAAATGATTAAGAAGCTCGTTTATCATGGTATTAAATACCGTTACCAAGAAATTAACGATGCCATTCTAGACCGAATTGAAAAAGAACTTAATGTCATCAAAGAAAAAGGCTTTGTATCCTATTTCTTAATTGCTTGGAGACTTCTCGTTTATGCCCGAAATAAGGATTACTTCTATGTCGGGCGTGGAAGTGGAGCCAATAGTATAGTCGCTTATTTATTACGAATAACAGATGTTGATCCGTTTGAGCTAGACCTCTATTTCGAAAGGTTTATCAATCTATTTCGAAATAGTCCGCCTGACTTTGATCTTGACTTCTCCTGGAAAGACAGACAAGATGTAACTCAATTTCTCTTCAAACGATTTAACAATGTAGCCCTTCTCGCTACCTATAATACTTTTCAGTACAAATCTACCATTAGAGAACTAGGTAAAGTCTTCGGTTTACCTGATTTTGAAATCAAAAAATTACAGCAAGAGTCTAAGTTTTCGGATGACATTGGCAGACTTATTTTATTATACAGTAAACACATACAAGGAAACCCAAGTCATTTGAGTGTCCATTCAGCAGGACTC
>CBFIFL010000080.1:0-7390 GCA_965661855.1 Flavobacteriales bacterium | reverse complement strand
AGACATGTGTTTAAGAATCAAGAATCCTTTAGGAGAGTTTGAAGAAGGAACATACAGAATTGAAGTTTACATTGACGGTAACAAAATAGGAGAAGAGAATCTAAGATTAGATTAATTCGAAAGCAGTTCAATAAGATATTAAAAGGGCAGTCAATGACTGCCCTTTTTTTTATGACACAAAAAAAGGTTGACCATAATGATCAACCTTTTAGCTTTTTCTATCTGAAAGAGATTAGCAAAACTCGTCGTAAGCCGCTTTTAAGCTTTCAGAGATTAAATCTGCTGTTCTTCCTTCAATATGATGTCTTTCGATCATGTGAACCAATTTACCATCTTTAAAAAGACCGATAGCTGGTGATGATGGAGGATAAGGCAACATAAACTTTCTTGCCTGATCTACAGCATCTTTATCTACACCTGCAAATACAGTTGTAAGGCTATTTGGCTTTTTAGCATGATCCAATGACATTTTCACTCCTGGTCTTGCATTTCCTGCAGCACAACCACACACAGAGTTTACAACTACTAAAGTTGTTCCTTCTTTTTCAATCGCTGAACTTACAGCGTCAGCACTCAATAATTCGTTAAAACCTGCAGAAGTTAAATCTTCTTTCATTGGTTTTACTATTTCTTCTGGATACATATGTTCTTTTTTTATTTATTTCAAAATTACAAAAATCAAGCCCTTATGCTTATGAATATTTTTTATGACTTAGTGACATACATCACGTATAATACCCTCGCGATCAGGTAAGTTTGTCTTATCAACAATAACATTATGACTTGGTTTAAAAATTTATTTAAAAGTACTCCTGTAAATCAATGTAGCTCTGGCGACTGGCTAAATGAATTTAAAGGAGATAAAAATGCAGTCATGATAGACGTTAGAAGTCCTGGAGAGTTTGCATCGGGTCATATTCCAAAAGCAATTAACAATGACGTTTTCAATGGAGACTTTAATTCTAAAATGGCTCAATTTGATAGCAACACTAAACTTTATGTTTACTGTAGAAGTGGTAAAAGGAGTATGATGGCGTGCAGAAAACTATATAAATTAGGATTCGAAAACCTGTACAACCTGCAAGGTGGAATTATGTCTTATAACGGTCCAATCAAAAAGTAATGACCTGGATTAAAGAAAATATTCGTCTGTTTTTGATAGCTTCCTTGACTTTAGGACTAGCTCCTTTCACCCCTGAACCTCATATTTGGGGAAAAATTAAATGGCTAATGGGAGGTGGAAACGGAATGCAAGCAATGGATGTGTTCGATCTCTTTCTTCACGGAACTCCGTGGCTATTATTAATTCTAGCAAGTATATTAAAGCTGACCGCTAAAAAATCTAATTAAAAAGATCTGTTTGCGGCTGTGGATTATCGTCTAAATAACTATTTACGATATCCAAAATAGCTTCACCAAACTGTTTAATCTTTATAGAACCAATACCGCCTACTGTCAATAATTCATTTTCAGAAGTTGGTAAGTGATTACAAATGTTCTTGATCGTTGAATTCGTAAAAATTCTATAAATCGGAACAGAGGATTCATCTGCCAATTCTTTTCGATACGCTGCTAATTGCTGATACAACTGAATGTGTTTTATATCCTTCGCAGCAGTTAAGGCCTTACTGGTTTTCGTTTGATATGCCGTTCTAACCCTAGTGTGTTTAGTTTTATTTACTTTTCCTTCTTCCAGATAATGACTTAACTCAAAGTCATACTTCATGAAATATTGTAATCGAAACTGTAGATCATGCAGAAACAAAGCTATTTCTTCTGCAAATTCATCAAAAATACTTGCTGCTGATTTCGTTTTTACCTGAAATCCGTGACCATAAAATTGAGCCTTCCATTCTTCAATTCTCGGAATGAAATATACCGCTGCGTCTTTCAATCTTTTAATCAAATCACTCTGATCCTGAGCAAACTTTTCTTCCTGAACAATCTTCAACAAATTCGTTTGAAAGCTCTTGGACACCTTGTAACTCTCTTGAGCAGAAACAAACAATTCTCTTAACCAGTTTTGAACCTCTGGTGTTAATTTATCGGCAAGATCCTTAAAGTATGCTTCTAAATCCTGTATAACGGTTATCCATTTAGACCAATCAAAAGCGTGAATCATTTCATATCGAATGGTATCAATTCTAGACTCTTCCAACTTTTGATCCAATCGCTCCGGATGATTGTGCTCTGAATTCCACTTTGTAAGGTTAGCTGATGCACCTAAAAATCTTTGACTGATTGGAGAAGTCAAGACTAAACCTTCTAAAGAAGTACATCTACTTAAAGCAACATACACCTGTCCGTTCGCAAAAGCTCTTTCCGCATCAACTATTAGTTTCTCAAAGGTTAAACCTTGACTTTTATGAATCGTAATCGCCCAAGCTAAACGTAAAGGAAACTGCTCAAAACTACCCAGCACATCCTCGTCAACTTCTCTTGTTACAGCATCTACTTTATAATTTACGTTCTCCCACTTTTCTTTTTTAACCTTTATCGTCTCTTTATCTCCTTCACACTGTACAACTATTTCTGATTTATCGAGATAAACAATTCTTCCAATTTTTCCATTGAAATACTTTTTGTCCTCTACATCGTTTTTCACAAACATTACCTGAGCCCCTTCCTTGAGCAGCAAATCATGATCAACAGGATACATATTTTCCGGGAAATCCCCTTTTACATGAGCACTATAAATAAACTCCTTTGATTTGATTTCAGCAATCTTAACTTGATTAATAGAATCAGCTTGATTGTTATGTGTGCTTAATGTAATATAACCTTCTGCAGACTTGAACGATCGATCAATTCTGGTATTCAATAATTCTAATTGATCTTTATTCAACTGATTATTTCTAACAGCATTCAAGATTTCTACAAAGTGACCTTGTTTTTGTCTGAATATTTCAGTGAATTCAACAATAACTGGAGGATTCTCTCTTAATATTTGACTGTCGAAGAAATAGAATGAAGGATAAATACTTTTCAAAATATCCCAGCTATCTCTTTTTACTACAGGCGGTAACTGGTGCATATCACCTATGAATAATACCTGAACTCCACCAAAAGGAGAGCTATAATCACGTCGAACACCTTTAAGAATAGCATCAATACTATCTAAAGTATTTGAGGCCACCATACTTACTTCATCGATAACCAAAACATCCATATTTCTAAGAATTCTCAACTTCTCTTTATTGAACTTGATTTTCGATAAAACAGGATGGTTTCGTAAAGTATTATCTGTAGCAAAGCTGCCTGGAATGTATGGCGTAAACGGCAATTGGAATAAAGAATGTAAAGTGACTCCTTGTGCATTAATTGCCGCAACACCAGTCGGTGCAGCTACTACAATGTTTTTATGCGAATTTTCCCTCAAGTACTTAAGGAAAGTCGTTTTACCCGTTCCAGCCTTACCAGTCAAAAACACATTCAAATAAGTCTCATTTATAAAACGATAGGCTAATTTGAATTGATGTGTCTGCTTCATGCTCTGATAATATTTCATAAAGATAAAACTCTGCGGATTTAATTCATCTATTTTGAGTGAACGGTTCTCAGCCTGACTTTCTCTTCTCAGTTACAAATCCGTACCTTTACCGAAAATCTGAACACATGATTCATTCAATGACAGGCTTTGGAAAAGCTGAATTAGTATTAGACGAAAAGAAGATCAACGTAGAAATTAGATCTCTAAATAGTAAACAAGCTGATATTAACACAAGAATATCATCTGTGTACAGAGAAAAAGAACTGGAAGTTAGAAAGCTATTAACGAAAGAATTACAGCGTGGTAAAATTGACTTTGCCTTATACGCTGAAAACATTTCTAGCTCTTCTAATGTTCAGGTTAATTCAGAATTAATCGAATCTTACCAATCTCAATTAAAGGAGCTTTCATTTATTAATGACAATAGCGATTTTTTATCTGTTGTGATGAGAATGCCTGATGTACTTATCAATGAAAAACCTGTTTTAGATGAAAATGAGTGGAAGGATATTTCACTTACAATCAAAGACGCTATTTCTAAGTTCAAAGAGTTTAGAAATCAAGAAGGTGCTGCAATGGGAGAAGAACTAGCAAATAGAGTAAATGCTATTAAGAATGAGCTGGTAAAAGTGGAAGATTTCGAAGAAGAAAGAATACTTAAGGTTAAAGATAGATTGAAGGAAAACTTGGACAAGTTGGAAGATTCTAATGTAGATCAAAACAGATTTGAACAAGAGATCATTTATTACCTGGAGAAATTTGACGTTACTGAAGAGAAGGTTAGATTAGCTAATCACTGTGACTATTTCTTACAAACCATGGAGTTAGCTGAAGGTCAAGGTAAAAAGCTAGGTTTTATTTGTCAAGAAATGGGAAGAGAAATCAATACGCTTGGTTCTAAAGCTAACCATCAGGAAATTCAAAAGATTGTGGTTGACATGAAAGACAACCTAGAAAAAATCAAAGAACAAGTTTTAAACGTTTTATAATGGCTGGTAAACTGGTAATATTTTCAGCTCCTTCAGGTGCAGGTAAAACCACTATCGTTAAAGAGCTTTTAAAAAGAGAGTTATCTCTTGAATTCAGTATCTCTGCAACTACCAGAGAAAGAAGACCTAATGAACAATTTGGGAAAGACTATTACTTCCTTTCAGTTGAAGATTTCAAAAACAAAATTGAAAAAAACGAGTTTGTAGAATGGGAAGAAGTTTACACCGATAACTTTTACGGAACTCTTGAAGAAGAAATAGAGCGTATCTGGTTACAAGGAAAACATGTTATTTTCGATGTAGATGTAGACGGAGGAATCAATCTAAAGAAAACTTTCGGAGACAGAGCACTAGCTGTATTTGTTAAACCTCCTTCTTTAGAAGCTTTACGTGAAAGACTTACAGGTAGAGACACGGAAACAAAAGAAAGCGTTGAAAGAAGAATGGCTAAGGCTCCACAGGAACTGGAAAAGTCGAAAGATTTTGACTATGTTTTACTCAATGACAATCTGGAAAGAGCAATTGTTCATATAGAAGAGAAAGTTAGAACCTTCTTAACACAATCATGAAAATAGGACTCTTTTTTGGTTCCTTTAACCCTATTCACATTGGTCATCTAGCCATTGCTAATTATATGGTTGAGTTTACTGACCTGGATCAAGTTTGGTTTGTAGTAAGTCCTCACAATCCATTAAAGAAAAAGAGTACGCTTTTAGACGATTACAGCCGTTTAGAGTTAGTTGAGTCTGCAATACTTGATGATGACCGATTTAGAGTCTCAAACATCGAATTCAGCCTTCCTCAACCTTCTTATACGGTTGATACTTTAGTTCACCTTAAAGAAACATATCCTAATCATGATTTTAGTCTAATCATGGGAGGAGATAATCTGAAAGGAATTCAGAAGTGGAAAAACTCGGATATACTTTTGAAAGATTACAATCTTTATGTTTACCCACGACCTGGTTCTAACTTAGAATCATGGAAAGACACCAAAAACATCAACATCACACAGTCACCATTTTTTGACATCTCAGCAACCTTCATAAGAAAAGGTATTAAGGATGGTAAAAACATGAGTCATTTTTTACCCCCTCAAGTCTGGAAGAAAATAGATCAATTAGGATATTACCAATAACAAAAGAGGGACATCATAAATGATGTCCCTCTTTAATATTCTATACTTAAAACTCTATCTAATCAAGTTAATCGAGTTGTGCATTTCGTAAGTATCTCCATTTAAGAAAGTACCCTTAATAATATAGAAGTACACTCCTGATGAAGCCTCTTCACCCGTAATTGTTCTTCCATCCCAACCAGCTTTAGTAGCTGTCGATTGATAAATAAGAATTCCCCATCTGTTGTACACTTTAAAATCTACGTCAGTAAATGTTAAGTTAAACTTCAAGTAGTCATTCTTACCATCTCCGTTCGGAGTAATGATGTTTGGAACATTCAATTCATTAACATCTGGGTTCATTAAGTCAAGAGTAAAGTTTAATGAATCTATACAACCAGACGCTAGGTTTTCACCTATCACCACAACGTTGTAGTAACCTTGACCAATTGTTCCTGCAAAGACATCCGTTTGACTTAAAGTATCAACCATTCCATTGTCTCTAGTCATAATCCAGATATATTCGTCAACATCCTCACCTGTCACCATTAAATCAGCATTATAAGGGAATAGTAAAGTTGAGTCTAAACCATCCAATACTAAGTTTGGTGAAGCATTTTCAACAATAATCTGAGCAGTACTTGAACAACCGTCAGCACTTGTTCCTGTTACATCAATTGTATTCGACCCTGTGATAAGATCTGCTGAAATCGTAGTTCCAGTATTTCCATCAGACCAAGAGTAAGTATCCGCTCCTGTTCCAGTTAAACTAACTGTGTTACCATCACAAACCAATACAGGTCCTACAATGCCAACGTTTGGAGTTGATCCTACAACTACTGTTACAATTTCAGTAGAAGTACAATTGTTACTCGGGTTTTCGATTTGATACGTTACTGTATATGTACCAGCACCGAAACCAGGATGGAAGTTTCCACTTAACGTTTCTAAAATTCCATTACCCGTCCAAGATTCATTAATTCCTCCAACCGAAGAAACATAAGAAGCTAGGTCAATTATGGCATCAGAATTACATAAACTAGGAATAGTAGTAGTTGTGATATCTAATGTATCTAAATCACCCGTTACCTGCATATCATCTGATGATGAACACCCTGTTAACGCATTGGTAACAGTTAACGTATACGTACCAGCTTGATCAGCATATCCATTTACACTTGAAGCTCCAGAACTTACATTTCCATCCAGAGTAGTCCACGAATAAGTAACATTTACAAAGTC
The DNA here is from genome assembly GCA_965661855.1 of Flavobacteriales bacterium. GTDB lineage: Bacteria > Bacteroidota > Bacteroidia > Flavobacteriales_C > CBFIFL01 > CBFIFL01. Next base: position 552 of record CBFIFL010000080.1, on the reverse strand, counting down.
TGAATTACTTCCATTCAACATTAAATCAGGAGTATTACAGTTCAATGCTAAATCATCTCCTGCACTCGCATTCGGATTAGGATTGATGGTTAAAATAAGGTCATCTGTTCCTGAACATCCATTTGCATCTGTTCCGACAACATCGACTAGGTATGATCCTGCTGGAAGACCTATAGAAGTGTGATCCCAAGATACTCCATCAATTATTCCAACAGCACCATTTACCCATAGATATGAGTCAGCACCGCTTCCGTTAAAAGTAACTAAGTCTCCATCACAAATATTTACATCCGATCCAGCATCAACATTTAGACCTCCATTCACCACCACAACTATGGCATCACTTCCCTGACATCCCTTGTCATCTGTTACAGTATAAGTCATGTTGTATGTTGTTGCTGTTGCAGTTGCTTGAACAGTTGGTGCTTGAATTGCTGTATTATCTAAATGACCTACGTCTCCGCTCCATGCATGAGTTGTATAAGTTCCTGATCCACCTACTGGATTTCCATCTAATGCTAATGTTGTTCCCTCACAAACCTCTGCTGGATC
>CBFIFL010000079.1:0-8454 GCA_965661855.1 Flavobacteriales bacterium | reverse complement strand
TGTTACTAATCAAATTGATGGAGCTGAATTTACTCAAGCGGTTTTATTAACTGATGCAGATACTGCTGCTTCAACTATTGATGTTGCTGTTGATATGGTAATCGGAAAAGATGAGTTTGTTGCTGTTGTTATGGCTTACAAGCCTGGTAACGCCTACAATGTTGATGACGTTTTAGGAGAAAATGCTAACAGATTTTCATACTTCTTAGGTATTGATGCTGCTAAGACTGCTGATGAAGGATTTTATAACTATGGTTTAGATGTTTATTCTGATGTTAGGTATAATGAGAATGCTAACGGTTGGAATGGTTCGTACATCCCAGGAAATATCTATTCTTCTGGTATTCAGCATGCAATTATTGATGCTAAATTTTCTACAACTAACCTTTCGTCTGATAACAACGAAGGAAATGTTTTAGCTGTTTATCCTAACCCTGCTTCTGATGTTTTAAACATCAACACTAACGATAACGCTAGAGTTAACGTTTATGCTGTAACAGGAGAGTTAGTAATAGCTGAGAACGTTTCTGATTCAAGATTGAACATTGAAAACTTAAATGCTGGTGTTTACATGATCGAAGTTATTACTGAGAATAATAAATTAACTGAAAGATTAGTAGTTACTAAATAATTACTTTTTACATAAGTTTTTGAAAGTCCCGCTTTTAGCGGGACTTTTTTTATGCCATAGTATAGACATTTGTTATTTTTGTTTATCAACGATATTGAATATGAGATTCGCACAGTTAGCTAGAAAATTAAAGGTTTCACAAGAGGAATTGACAAAGTACCTTAAGAAGGAACATAATATTGAAGTATTAGAAGGACCTAATACTAAGATTGATGATGAGATTGTTGATCAAGCTAAGACTGATTATAACTATGTTTCTGCTATTGAGTTGAAGAAAATGGAAATTCAGGAAGCTGCGAATAAGGTAGAGAAGCAGTTAGAGGATGTGAACGAAGAGGCTAAAGCCATTGAAGATGCTTTGGTAGCTGTTGATGAAGAACCTGAATCAGTATCAATAGAAAATCAAGATAAACAGAAACAAGTTGAAGTGCTTGATGAAGTAATTGCTAGCGTTGAAAATAATCCTATTGAAGAGAAGGTTGTTACAGCTTCAAATGAAGAAACTATTGAAGAAGAAATAGAGATTGCTGAACCTGTTGAAGTATCTGAGGAAGCTCAAGAAGTTCTAGATCGTTTAGATCCTGAGGATGGTGTTATTAAGAGTCCTAAAGTTGAAGTAGAAGGAATCAAAGTGATGGGTAAAATAGAATTACCTGTTGAAAAGGTTGAAGAGCCTGAAGTGGAGTCGGAAGAGGATAAGCAAGAGCGTCTTCGATTAGAAGTAGAAAAGGAGCAAGCGAAGATTGCTAAGATTCTTAAAAAACAGGAAGAAGATAAAAAGAGGAGAGAGAAGAAAGAAGCTAAGGAGCAAAAGATAAGGAAAGAGAAAGAAAAGAAGAAGAAAAAGGCTCATTATGAGCAAAATCATGCTCCTAAAGTAGTTCCAGTTCAAAAGCCTAAGAAGAAAAAGAAGGAAGTAGATGTATTCGAAGCAAAGCAGAAGGAAGCAAAGCAAAAAGAATACAGTAGTTCTGTTTTTGGAAAGTTCTTAAAGTGGTTAAACGGAGAGTGATAATTACGCTCGTTTAAATTTCTAAATATTTTAATAGGATTATCTAGTGAATACAGGTTCTAACTCTGTACTCAATTCTTGGTTGAATGAATAACCATCCCATTCGAATTTCATTAAGTCATCGATTGATTTCACTTCATTTTTGATCAAGTAAGCGGTCATTGCACCTCTTGCTTTTTTAGCGAAAAAACTAATCATTTTATACTCACCATTCTTTTGGTCTTTGAATTGAGGAGTGATAATAGGTAGTTTGATATCTTTTTTCTTAATCGACTTAAAGTATTCGTTGGAAGCCAGGTTTACTAGGTATTCTGAATTGGTCTTCTTTAATTCCTTATTGATATTAACTGTAATCTTATCTCCCCAGAATTCATACAAGTTCTTTCCTCCTGTATTTTGGAATTTAGTTCCCATTTCAAGTCTGTAGGCTTGCATTCTGTCAAGTGGACGAAGTATACCATATAAACCACTAAGTATTCTGAGGTGTTCTTGCGCATAGTTGAATTCAGCTTCTGAGAACTGACTAGCTTCCATACCTTGATAAACATCACCTTGAAAAGCTAAAAGTGCTGTTTTGCTATTCTTGTCAGAATATGTTTTAGCAAATTTCTGAAAGCGCTCATAATTCAATTTGGCTAAAGCATCACTCACTCCCATTAAGTTAGCAATGTCTTGGTGTCCCAATTCTTTAAGTTGAGCTATCAGTTCTTGAACCTCATTTTTAAATTGAACAGATGATTTTTGTTCAACTATTGAAGGGGTTTCAAAGTCTAATGATTTAGCTGGAGATATTACAATTAGCATATTTCAGTGCTTAGTGATAAGTTTTTAGTGCTTAGGGACAAGGATTTATTCCTTGGGCTATAAACTAAGTGTTATACAATTACTAAACACTTGTCCCTACACACTATATACTATTAACCGTTTTTTCTAGCGATTGCTTTTTCAGCAGCAGCGATTATGTCTTTAGCAGTTAAACCGTACTTTTCCAATAATTGTCTTGGTGTACCTGATTCTCCAAATGAATCATCAACAGCAACGTATTCTTGAATCGTAGGAATTGACTTAACTAATGTTTGAGCGATGCTATCACCTAAACCACCAAGTCTTGAGTGCTCTTCACAAGAAACAACTGCTCTTGTCTTTTTAGCCGATTCAATGATTGCTTCCGTATCTAATGGTTTAATCGTATGAATATTGATGATTTCAGCAGAAACACCTTTTTCAGCTAAAGCTTTACCAGCTTCAATAGCTTCCCAAACCATATGACCAGTAGCAAATATTGTAACATCCGTACCTTCATTTAGCATGACTGCTTTTCCGATTTCAAACTTCTGATCTTCTGGAGTGAAGTTAGCTACTTTCGGACGACCAAATCTCAAGTATACAGGACCGTCTAATTCTGCAATCGCAATAGTAGCAGCTTTAGTTTGGTTATAATCACAAGGATTGATAACAGTCATTTCTGGTAACATCTTCATTAAACCTAAATCTTCCAAGATTTGGTGTGTAGCTCCATCTTCTCCTAAAGTTAATCCAGCGTGAGAAGCACAAATCTTCACGTTTTTACCTGAATAAGCGATAGATTGTCTGATTTGATCGTAAACTCTTCCTGTTGAGAAGTTCGCGAATGTTCCAGTAAATGGAATTTTTCCACCAATAGTTAAACCAGCAGCCATTCCCATCATGTTTGCTTCCGCAATACCAACTTGAAAGAATCTATCAGGATGATTGTTTTGAAACTCATTCATTTTCAATGAACCCGTTAAATCCGCACAAAGTGCTACCACATTTTCATTGGTTTTACCAAGTTCTGCAAGTCCAGCTCCAAAACCTGATCTTGTGTCTTTTTCGTTTTGTACAATAAATTCTTTCATCATTAGTGTAATCTTATTAAAGTGCTTGCTCCAGATTTAATCTGGAAGTTTTTCTCAATTGAATATATAGTTCTTTTCGCAGTTTCTTTTCTATAAACTACTTTATAATGTCCTGGAAGCATCGTTAAAATCTCGTTTGGATTGTCGGAATTCAGATTGTATATCCAAATCATTTCATCTCCATCCATTTGATAAATAGACCCACTTCCTTTTTCGTTTGCTTTTGTTTGAAAAGTAGCTAAACCACTTTCAGGTAGTTGAACAGTTGTCGTTTCACTTTGTCTAATCTGAACATCTTCCGCGTAATACCTTGGCAAGGTTAATATCTCTAAATCATATGTACCTACCAGATACTTATCGATTTTATTGAAAGATTGAACATTAAGTGTCTGCTCGTCTCCGTCTTCTTTTATAATACAGAATAGATTCTTTTGATGAACAGGCTTTAAATTCCTTTGTTTTAACTCTAATCTTCCTTGAGGTGTATCAGCTGTAATAACATTGTGTTCACCTGGGTTTAGTTTAATATCGAAAATTTCAACAGTAGGAGTAGTGTGAACAACCATTCTATAAGTTGGAAGCGGATCTAAGGTTAGTGTATCAGGTCGGTATTCGCGATTCATTGTATGGATGTAGGTGTATTTAATTGCACCAGAATTGGCATCGTATAAGGTAAAGTCAACATCCGTTTCTTTCACATTACCATTGACATCTAATAAGTTAACTTGAGCTGTAGTAGAATTGATTGCCTCGTTAACAACCACTTTCAAAACCTTTTCAAATGTCTTGGCATCAGAAGCATCATAATAATCTCCAATACATCTAAACTCATCAGAGAAATTTGCTGTTCCAATTCCAATAACGAAAGGTTTTAGAATAACACCACGTGATTGTAAGGCTCTTGAAATTGCACAAGGATCTCCGTCACAAGCTTCTAAACCATCGGTAATTAAAATGACCACATTTCTGCATTCAGGACAGTTCGGGAAATCTTGCTCCGCAAACTCTAATGAGTGAGCGATAGGAGTGGTTCCTTTAGGATTGATAGTCTGAATTTTGTTCTTAATAGTTTGAGCGTTATTTCCGTTTCCAAAAGGGACTTCTAATTTAGTATCCTCGCAATCTTGAGGTCCTAAGCGAATATCCTTTTGATGACCATAAACTCTCAATGCCATTTCTAAGTTTTCAGCACCTTCTAAACTGTCTAAAGTTTCACTAAGAATTTTTTGAGCCAAATGGATTTTTGCTCCACCCTTAATTTTTCCATGCATAGAATTTGATGCATCAAAAATGAAAAGTATCCTGGTAAGAGGCTCTTTTTTCTCTTGTGCAATTAAGCTAGAGATATTGAATAATATGGAGATTAAGACAAGTCTAAATAGCATAAATCAAGTGTTTGCAGATTAAACTGCAATTATCTTGCCTTATTATTAATAGTCTTGTAAAGTCGTTTCCGTATTCTGTGCTAATGCAGAGGCTAATTGCTCATCGTTTGGAGCAACACCATGCCATTTATGAGTTCCCATCATGAAATCAACACCGTTACCCATTTCAGTTTTCATGATAATAGCAATTGGCTTACCATTTCCAGTCATTGACTTTGCCTTGTCAAGAGTAGCGTTTAATTCTTCGATGTTATTTCCATCAGTACTTAAAACTTCCCATCCAAAAACTTCGAATTTTTTACCGATATCACCTAAGGATAAAACTTCGTCCGTTGAACCATCAATCTGAGCGCTGTTAAAGTCAATAGTGGAAATTAAGTTGTCTACATGCTTAGATCCAGCATACATGATTGACTCCCAAATTTGCCCTTCTTGTAATTCTCCATCACCGTGTAAAGTGTAAACTAAACTCTTGTCTCCGTTTAATTTTTTTGCAGCAGCTGCTCCTAATGCAACAGACATTCCTTGTCCTAAAGAACCTGAAGCAACTCTTACACCTGGTAACTTATCGTGAGTTGTAGGGTGACCTTGAAGTCTTGTATTGATAATTCTAAATGTTGCTAATTCCTCAACTGGGAAATAACCAGATCTAGCTAAAGTGCTATAAAGAACTGGTGAAATATGTCCGTTAGACAAGAAAAACAAATCTTCATTTTCACCATCCATAGTAAAGTTACTAGGGTTGTGGTTCATTTGTTTGAAGTATAATGAAGCTAAGAATTCTGCACATCCTAAAGATCCTCCTGGATGACCAGAGTTAACAGCATGCACCATCCTAACTATGTCTCTTCTGATTTGTGTTACAATCCCTTGTAATTCTTGTGTTGATTTAGCCATGATTTAAGTTGAATTTTATCTAAACAAATGTAAACTTTTCCTCTCTAAATGCAGTGATAAAAATGACTTTTAAAGCAAATAAATCGTCCTATTAAAAGCCCTCGAAAATTAGTATTTTTGCCAATTCTAAATCGAATAATAAATCAAATGTTATGGCATTAAAATGTGGGATTGTAGGATTACCTAACGTAGGGAAATCAACGTTATTTAACTGTTTGTCAAATGCTAAGGCACAGTCTGCTAACTTTCCGTTTTGTACAATTGAACCAAATGTGGGTACAATTTCAATTCCGGATAACAGATTAGAAAGGTTAGAAACATTGGTGAATCCAGAGAGAGTTGTGCCAAATACAATGGAGATTGTTGATATCGCAGGGCTTGTAAAAGGTGCTCACGAAGGAGAAGGTTTAGGGAACCAGTTTCTTGGAAATATTAGAGAAACGGATGCAATTATTCATGTTTTAAGATGTTTTGAAGACGGAAATATTATACATGTTGATGGTTCTGTTGATCCGATTAGAGACAAAGAAACGATCGATTTAGAATTACAACTAAAGGATTTAGATACTGTTGAAGGAAGAATTGCCAAACTTATTCGTACGGTTAAATCCGGAGACAAAGTAGCTAATAAGCAAAATGACCTGTACCATAGAATTAAAGAAGCATTAGAGTCTGGAGAATCGGCAAGAGTTGTTGAATGTCAGAATGAAGATGAGATCGAATACATGGCAGAGTTACAACTGATTACAAGTAAACCAGTTTTATATTTATGTAATGTGGATGAAGCTGCTTTAAGAGATGGTGGAAATCAATATGTTAATGCTGTAAAGGAAGCTGTTAAAGACGAAGATGCTGAAGTATTGATGCTTGCGGCTGCTTTAGAAGCGGATATTGCTGGATTTGATGATTATGATGAAAGACAAATGTTCTTAGAAGACGCAGGTCTTGAAGAGCCAGGTGTTAATCAGTTAATCAGATCAGCATATAAATTATTAAACTTATCTACTTACTTCACAGCGGGTGTTAAAGAGGTTAGAGCTTGGACGATTAAAGAGGGAATGAAAGCTCCTCAAGCGGCGGGTGTTATTCATACTGATTTTGAAAAAGGATTTATTCGTGCAGAGGTAATTAAGTATGATGATTACGTTGAATTAGGATCGGAATCTGCTTGTAGAGATGCTGGTAAACTTTCTGTTGAAGGTAAAGACTACACAGTAGGAGATGGTGATGTAATGCACTTTAGATTTAATGTGTAATTAGAATAGAAACTTATACTAATAGAAGAAGCGCGATGATTGTTATCGCGCTTTTTTTGTTTTCGATGTATTTATCATATTCTTGAATACCATTTTTATGGTATTCTCTAAAAACACTTTTAGGCTCGACTAAAACTGTGTATCTTCGTGTTTCATGGCAGTAGTGTTAAGTACATCAGAAGAAAACTATTTGAAGGCAGTATTGCATTTGTCTGAAGATAAGCTGGCTGTTAGTACGAATGAAATTGCTAAACTTTTGAATACCAAGGCTTCTTCAGCTACAGATATGGTCCAAAAGCTTTCAGATAAAGGTCTTATTTATTACAGAAAGTATAAAGGTTCCCAACTAACATCGAAAGGAGAAAAGCTAGCCTTGTCTGTATTAAGAAAACATAGGTTGTGGGAAGTTTTTTTGGTTGATCATCTAGGATTTAAATGGGATGAGATTCATGAATTAGCAGAGCAATTAGAGCATATCAAATCTGAAAAATTGGTAGAACGCTTAGATGCTTTTCTAGAACATCCTCAGTTTGATCCTCATGGTGATCCGATTCCGGATGCAGAAGGTAATTATGCAAAGAAAGAAGAGGTTTGTTTGGATGGATCTACTGAAGGAACAAATGGACGAATTGTTAGTCTGAATGATTCGAATTCAGATTTTTTACAATACATGGATACACAAGATCTGCAGATTGGAACTAAAGTATCAATAGAGAAAATTCATGGATATGATGGTTCCATGAATATTCTAGTAAACGGAAATAAAACCATCACGATTTCACAAAGAGTTGCAAAAAACATCAATATCAATGAAGCTTAAGTTTATAGTTGTAGCAATAGCTACCGTTTTATTATCGGCTTGTCAGCCAGCAAAAGAGGGAAAAAAGAATATCGTTTGTACAACAAGTATGATTGGCGATATGGTAGGGAATCTGTTAGGAGATAGTGTAGAAGTGATTTCTTTAATGGGGGCAGGTGTTGATCCTCATTTATATAAGCCAACGTCGAAAGATTTATCGACTTTAAAAGGAGCTGGTGTTATTCTTTTTAATGGACTTCACTTAGAAGGAAAGAATCAAGAAGCGTTGGAGAAATTAGGCGTTAAAAAGTCTGTTTTTGCTGTTGCAGATGGTATTCCAGAAAGTATGTTGAGACAAACAAGTGAGTTCAAAGGTAACTTTGACCCTCACATTTGGTTGGATGTTGATAATTGGATACTGTGTACAAAATACGTTGCTACTCAATTAACTAAGGAATTTCCTGAGCACAGTGATTTGATCAAAGAAAATAAGGAGAGATACCTTTTAGAGTTAGTAGAAACGGATAGCTTGGTACAAGATTATATCAGTCAGATTCCTTTTAAAAGCAGATACTTGGTTACTGCTCATGATGCATT
>CBFIFL010000078.1:0-8675 GCA_965661855.1 Flavobacteriales bacterium | reverse complement strand
AGGAAAAATGGTTAAAAAGAATGGCTTGTGACAGTCATTCATATGAAACAGAGGATTACTTAGTTGCTAAGTTTCCAAATGATGCTGACACCGATAGTCTATTCATTAACCCGTTAGTTTTTCCTACAAGTGATTTAGTAAATAAAGTGAAACGATTAAATAATGGCGAGTCTCTATATTCTGAAAATACTTGGATTGCAAGAAGAGGAGATGAGTCAAATAAAGTTGCTTATTCTGAAGTTGATACTTTAAATGCTAATTGGGACATTTTCCATAAAAACGGAGATCAAATTAGAGCAGACTTTGATTTGATTGCGAAAGGAAGAGAATCACAAGAATTACCAAGTCATGTTACAGTGCTTGGGAATCATGAAATATTTGTAGAAAAAGGAGCCGTTGTAAATGCCGCTTACTTAAACGTTACTGACGGACCTATATACATCGGATCAGATGCAGAAGTAATGGAAGGATCTGTAATTAGGAGTCCATTCGCATTGTTAGATCACGGAGTAGTTAAGATGAGTGCTAAAATGTACGGAGACACTACAATTGGACCTCATTGTAAGGTTGGAGGAGAAATAGGGAACTCTGTTTTCATGGGATACTCTAATAAAGGACACGATGGTTATTTAGGAAACTCGGTAATCGGTGAATGGTGTAATTTGGGAGCAGATACCAATAGCTCAAACCTTAAGAACAATTATAGTCCTGTAAGAGTTTGGTCTTACCAAACAGGAAATATGGAAGATACTGGATTACAGTTTTGCGGATTGATCATGGGTGATCATTCCAAGACAGGTATTAATACCATGCTAAACACAGGTACAACTGTTGGTGTTTGTGCGAATATTTTTGGAGGTGATTTTCCAGCTAAGTTTATTCCTTCTTTTTCATGGGGAGGTGCTGATGGATTTGTTGATTTCAAAATGGAAAAAGCAAAAGAAGTAGCAGAACGAATGATGGCTAGACGTAAGGTTCCTTTTACTCAAGAGGATTTACAAATATTCGAAGCCATAGAAAAGAAGTCCAAAAACTGGAAGTGACACTTTGACAAGAATTCTTAAGTGGCATTCATCTTGCAAATACACTAGAAAGAACATAGTAGATTTACGCTAGTTTTCTTTGAAGTCTTGCTATTAAAGGCTTGAAGGGATGTGGACGTAATCTGAGTGAAAAAACACTTTTTCACTGTACTGACAAAATGCCTGATATGGATAATATATTCGAACAAGATATAATGTTACAAACGGTAATGGAGGATGAAATGGAATTCATTCCTTTATTATCTACTGAGGAAGATGATGAAAAGGTAGTTATCGATGATAATATTACCGAGCTTCCAATACTACCGATTAGAAATACTGTTTTATTTCCAGGAGTTGTTATTCCAATCACCGTTGGAAGAGACAAGAGTATAGAGCTAATTAACAAAGCTTATAAAGGAGATAAGACGATTGGTGTTGTTTCTCAAAAAGATCCAGAAATTGAAGATCCTGAATTTGAGGATTTACATAAAATTGGAACGGTTGCCTATATTCTTAAGGTTTTAAAAATGCCTGATGGAAGTACAACTGCAATCATTCAAGGTAAAAAGAGAGTTGAGATTAAGGAATGTTTACAAACTGATCCATTTATTAAATGTTCAGTAAACATCATTCCTAAACCTAAGGTGAAAGCGACGGATGAAGAGTTTATTGCTTTAGTGGATTCGTTGAAAGACATGTCTTTACAAATCATTAAATCTTCTCCTAACATTCCTTCCGACGCTTCTTTTGCAATAAAAAATATTGAGAGTCCTACTTTCATAATCAACTTTATTGCATCGAACATGAACTTGTCTTTAGTTGATAAGCAAAGAATGCTAGAGATAGCTAGTATCAAAAAGAGAGGTACGGAAGTATTGACGTTGCTTACAAAAGAACTTCAAAAAACGGAGCTTAAGAACAAGATTCAAAGCAAGGTTAAAGTTGATTTAGATCAACAACAAAGAGAGTATTTCTTAAATCAGCAGTTGAAAACCATTCAAGAAGAACTTGGTGGTGGTGCTCATGATAAAGAAATAGAGGAGTTTAGAAAAAGAGCTTCTAAGAAAAAATGGGATGTAGCTGTTGCGGAAAGATTTGAAAAAGAGTTAGAAAAGCTACAAAGAATCAATCCTCAAGCAGCTGATTACAATGTTCATGTAAACTATTTAGAGTTTATGCTTGATCTTCCTTGGAATGAGTTTTCAAAGGACAAGGTTGATTTGAATAAAGCAGAGAAAATATTAGATAAGCATCACTACGGATTAAAAGATGTAAAAGATAGAATTTTAGAACATTTAGCTGTTCTGAAATTGAAAGGTGATATGAAGTCGCCGATTATATGTTTGTACGGACCTCCAGGTGTTGGTAAAACATCTTTAGGTAAGTCTGTTGCCAAAGCTATCGATAGAGAGTATGTACGAATGTCTTTAGGTGGACTTAGAGATGAGTCTGAAATTAGAGGACATAGAAAGACGTACATTGGAGCAATGGCAGGTAGAATTCTTCAAAGCTTGAAAAAAGCGAAGACATCGAATCCTGTTTTTGTTTTAGATGAATTGGATAAGGTTGGACATGATCATATGGGAGACCCTTCGTCTGCATTATTAGAGGTGTTGGATCCAGAACAAAATGGGTCGTTTTATGATAATTATCTAGAAATGGATTATGATTTATCGAACGTTTTATTCATTGCTACGGCAAATAATCTTTCCACGATTCAACCGGCTTTAAGAGATAGATTAGAGATTATTGAAGTGAACGGTTACACTTCTGAAGAGAAGGTGGAAATAGCAAAAAGGCACTTATTACCAAAGCAGTTAAAAGAACATGGTTTGAAAAAGACCGATGTTAAAATGGATAAAGCTGTTCTTACTAAAGTTGTAGAATCTTACACCAGAGAAAGTGGAGTAAGAGGTTTAGAAAAAAAGATTGCAAAGTTGGTTAGGAACCATGCTAAGGACATAGCAATGGAAAAGGAAATAGAATCTAAACTGGATACGGAAAGTGTTGAGAAGATTTTAGGTCCGGGAATGAGTAAAGAAGCTTATGAAGGAAATGACTTTGCAGGAGTTGTTACTGGATTAGCTTGGACACAAGTTGGAGGTGATATATTATACATCGAAGCTAGTTTAAGTAAAGGGAAAGGTAAATTGACTTTAACCGGAAACTTGGGTGATGTGATGAAAGAGTCTGCAGTTTTAGCTTTAGAGTATTTGAAAGCGAATTCAGAAAAATTCGGAATCGAGCATCGATTATTTGAAGAGTATAACTTACACGTGCATGTTCCTGAAGGAGCTACTCCAAAAGACGGCCCATCTGCAGGAATTACCATGTTAACGGCTATTACTAGTGCTTTTACACAAAAGAAGGTAAGGTCCAGAATTGCAATGACGGGAGAAATTACTTTAAGAGGTAAGGTCTTACCAGTAGGAGGAATCAAAGAGAAGATTTTGGCTGCTAAAAGAGCAAACATAAAAGACATCATTTTATGTCGTCAAAATGAGAAAGACATTATTGATATAAACGCTGAATATTTAAAAGGATTAAGTTTCCATTATGTAGATCAAATGAGCGAAGTTTTAGACTATGCTATTTTGAGTCAGAAGGTTAAAAGAGCGAAGGTGTTGTAGAGAAAACGCTAATGATCTGAAATAAAAAAAGGGGACGCAACCCAAACGGGTTGCGTCCCCTTTTCTATTCAAAAGTAAATACCATACTCATTTCTTGGGGTTAATAAGGATCTCCCGTCAAATCAAAATATTTGTCAAAGTGCAATCATAATTTCTCCCCAATTTTCACGTTCTTGCAAAGCAACGAATGAAGTTATTTCTAATCATATTAAGTCTTTTTCCTTTTGTTTCTTTCTCTCAGCTAGGAGGAAGGGGAGTATATGATTTTCAAAACATATCCTATTCTGCGTATTCAACTTCTACTGGTGGTCAATTATTAAGTGACGGAAGTAACGATTTACAATTAATTGGTCAAAATCCCGCATTATTAATTAATGATTCGATTGGAGAGTTCTCCATGAACTACACGAATTATATAGCAGATATCAACGGTAGTCAATTGTTATATAATCTAAAAAAAGTAAAAGGAGGTAATTTGGCTTTTGGTCTGACTTACTTGAATTACGGAAGTTTTATTGAAGCTAATGCTGGTGGAATTCAGACTGGAACATTCTCTGCAAATGACTTTGCCTTTAGTTCCTATTACGCTAGATTTTTGGACAAAGACAGTTTGTATTCACTTGGTGCCGAAGGAAGGATAATGTTTTCTCAATTGGAATCTTATTTAAGCTTAGGAATGGCTTTAGATTTAGGTTTCAATTTTTTCAATAAAGAGACCGAGTTTGGTTATGCTTTGGTTGTTGAGAATGTTGGTTACCAATTGATTAAGTATGCTGATACAAGAGAGCTGGTAAATCCTAGAATTCATATTGGATTAAGAAAGGGTTTAGCACATGCTCCTTTCGATTTCGTTATTACTGCGCATGACTTACAAAAACCAAACTTGAATTATACAGACATTATTGATCAAGAGAATACCATTGATCCTTTGAGTGGAGAGACGATTGAGACCAGTACGAATTACTCGGATTTGATCATGCGTCATATTAACTTAGGAGTAATCTTCAATCCAATTAAAAATTTCAATGTCCGTTTCGGGTATAATTATCAAAGGCAAAGAGAGTTACGTTTACTAAGTAAAACTGGGGGAGCTGGTTTTACATTCGGTATTGGTATCAAAATAAAAGAATTTTATATTGATTATGGTCAGGGTAAGTATAGTGCTGCCGGAACAAATAATCAGTTCACCATTACTAGAAAATTCTAATTCTAGAATCAGACCTTTTAAAAAATCTGATCATTGTCATTTTTCCTTTCAATAGAATTTGATTTATTTGTAACTGTGAGATTGAAATCAAATATCGTATTCAATAAAACAGAGGCTGTGATCCGCAAGCCTGAATAGTTTTATCTTGTATCTTAGATAAAACACATTTTCAATTGTTACATACTTAAAACATTATAAAATGATAATTCCACCAATTAACTTTAAACAGTGGATTGACGACCACAGACATTTATTAAAACCACCTGTTGGGAACCAAGTGGTTTATGAGGATACTGAGTTTATTATAATGATCGTTGGAGGTCCGAATGGACGAAAAGATTTTCATTACAATGAAGGAGAGGAATTCTTTTACCAAATAGAAGGAAATATGCAACTACCGATCATCGTTGATGGTAAGAAGCAAGTTGTAGATATCAAAGAAGGTGAGATCTTCTTATTGCCTCCAAAAGTTCCGCATTCTCCGCAGAGAGGAGCGAATACAGTTGGAATGGTTATAGAAAGAAGAAGAAAGGAACACGAATTAGATGCTTGTATGTGGTATTGTGAAAATTGTGATACACATTTACACACGCACAAATTTCCTTTAGGAGATATTGTAAAACAATTACCAGAAATTCTTAATGGATTTTACGCTGATGATGTTTTAACAACATGTAAAGAGTGTGGTACTAAAATGGAAAACCCAGACAAAAAATAATTGATGAAAAAAGCAACGATTGTAGGAGCTGGATTAGCAGGTTCATTATGGGCTGTTTATTTGGCTAAAGCAGGATATAAAGTCACCATTATAGAAATGCGTGGTGATTTAAGAAAAACAGACATTTCAGCAGGTAAATCAATTAATTTAGCTTTATCAAAAAGAGGTTGGACGGCATTTGAGAATGTAAACGTTCAGGATGAAATACATGAAATTGCAACTCCAATGTATGGAAGAACAATGCATGCTTCTAATGGAGAGTTGACTGAACAGGCTTACGGACAAGAAGGCCAGGCAATTTATTCTGTTCCTAGAGCAGGTATCAATTGCAAAATGATGGATTTAGCCGAAAAGCATGGTGATGCTGAAATTCTATATCATAAGAAATGTGTTAAGGTAGATTTAAAGAATGCAGTAGTTACTGTTGAGGATACTAAAACGGGTGAAGTTTCAAATATAGAATCAGATGTTGTTTTTGGTTGCGACGGTGCATTCTCCGCAGTAAGATATACTTCCATGCAAAAAGTAGATCGTTTTAATTTCAGTCAGACATACATTGCTGATGGATATAGAGAAATATTACTTCCTGCTAATGAAGATGGTTCTTATAAGCTAGATAAAAACAGATTGCATATTTGGCCAAGAGGAAGGTTCATGATGATTGCTTTAGCAAACTTAGATGGATCTTTTACATGTACTTTATTTATGCCTCATGATGAGGGTGATTATAACTTTAATAATTTAACTTCCGCAGCTGCTGTTGATGGATTTTTCAAAGAAGTATTCCCTGATTTTTATGAAATGATGCCTAATATCGGAGAAGCTTGGGGAGATCATCCTTTATCTTCTTTAGCAATTACTAGATGTTATCCTTGGCACCATGGTAAAACCGTGTTAATTGGTGATGCAGCTCATGCCACTGTACCGTTTTATGGGCAAGGAATGAACTGTTCATTAGAAGACTGTTCGGTAATGTGGGAGCTAATGCAGAAACATAACGAAGACTGGGAAAAGGTTTTCGAAGAGTTCTCTAGAACACGTAAAGCTGATGGAGATGGACTTCAAGATCTTTCTCTACACAATTACCACGTGATGAGAGATTACGTAGCTGATCCTAAGTTCTTATTACAAAAGAAGTTTGAAGCTAGAATCGAGCAATTATATCCAGATAAATATACGCCACTATATTCTCAAGTATCTTTTACTAATATTCCTTACTCTGAAGCTTGGACAAAAGGAATGGCTCAAGATAAAATGGCAAGAGAAATAGTTGAAAAAAATGATGTTCAGTCTATGTTTGATGATAGCTCTATCGATGGGTTTATTCATCAATTAGCCACTGACGGAAAAATATAATTATGGCAGAGAATAATTTTGACATGTACCAAGAGTTAAAAACTAAGTTTGATTCTATTGGTCAAAACGTAGATAAGCATTTGAGTGGATTACTTCATTCAAAGCCGATTACCTATTGGGATTATATTCATACTGATGCATTATTGAATTTACAGATTCCAAGAACGAATCTACCCGATGAAATGGTTTTCATTATGTATCATCAAATCAATGAGTTGATTTTTAAGATGATTCTTCATGAAATCGAGCAGGTAGCATTTAATGAATCATTAACAACAGAATTCTTTACTGAAAGATTAAATCGTATCAGTAGGTATTTTGACATGTTAGCTACTTCTTTCGATATCATGCGTCAAGGAATGGAAGTGGAGCAGTACATGAAGTTTAGAGATACTTTAACTCCTGCTTCAGGATTCCAATCTGCTCAATACAGAATGGTGGAGTTCGCTTCAACTGAGTTGATCAATTTAATTGATGCCAGATTCAGAAAAACAATCGATAGAAATACTCCGTTTTCTCACGCTTACGAACATTTATATTGGCAAGCAGCTGGTAAGAATTATTCTACAGGAGAGAAGACTACCTTATTGAATCTTTTCGAAGAAAGATATATGGATGATTTCATTGTTTTCATGAAAACATACAATGAATTGAATTTATGGACAAAGTTTAAGTCTTTGCCAAAAGAAGATCAAGCAGATAAGGATTTACAGAACGCTATGCGTCATTATGATCATACGGTTAACGTATTATGGGTAATGGCTCATTATAATTCGGCAAGTGCCTATCTAAACTCTGGTAAAGGTTCTTCTGAAGCTACAGGTGGAAGCGAATGGCAGAAGTATATGCACCCTAGATATCAGAAAAGAATTTTCTTCCCTGATTTATGGTCTGAAGAAGAGTTAGCTAATTGGGGAATTGACAATTTAGAAGGACATAAAGTTTTGTAATTGACTGATTATTTAATTTGATAATTAGCTTATCTTAAGATTTACAATATAGAATCCCGCTTCACGGCGGGATTTTTTTGTTTCATTCTTTTTAACAACAGATTTCACGGATTACACAGATTTTGGATTGTTAATTAACAAGAGTTAAGCAAGCCGCATAGCGCTTTGCATATTGGTAGCTAAATGATTCACTACCACATTTGATCCGAATCGTGGATCGCATTTAGCATAACTAAACTTAACAAGCTTCCAGAATGAAAAATTATTACCTTTCAAAAAAAAAATTGTACGGCTTTCAAAAAAACATCCTCACAGACAAATGCAATTAACTGGTTTGAAATACCAACAATTGACATAGGAAGGGCAAGAAAATTTTCGAAGCCATATTAGAAATTCAAATAATTGAGGCTGAAGATCCTGAAATGAAACTAATTATGTTTCCATTCGAACCAGGTTCTGGGAAATTAAGTGGAGGTATTGTACAAGAAGAAAAAATAAAGCCATCTATGGATGGAATGACTATTTATTTAAATGCTAACCCAAATATGAAATTGATTTTAGATAGAGTAGAGGTATCTGGAGGAAAAATTCTCGTCAATCAATTTTCTATTGGTGATCATGGATATATATCTTACATCCAAGATACTGAAGGAAATAAGATTGGATTGCAGTCTATGGCATAACGTTCCGGCTATGAGCAGTAGCATCCCGCAGGAGGCTATTGCTTATAGGTTTTGTTGTACTTCGTTTTCATTTTTCATAAATAAACTTTGTTCTTCTGATATCTCC
>CBFIFL010000077.1:0-8791 GCA_965661855.1 Flavobacteriales bacterium | reverse complement strand
GTAACACTGCCGTAGGGGCTACCCTTGCGGTCGCCCGGACACACCACGAAAATCTGTGTAACCTGTGAAATCTGTGGACAAAAAAACTACCCTATCACCCGTCCTTAGCAGCGCCGAAGGCTCTCCTGTCATAAAATAAAATTACCTTTTATAACCTGATAAAAAAATGGCCAGTGAATACCCAAACTCACCGGCCATATAATATTTACTATCAGGACTTTATGATTACAATCCCATTTTAGCTTTTAAAGCTGCTAACTCGTCTGCTCCTTTAGTATTCTCTCCTTCCAAAGCTTGATCAATTTCTTCATCAAGACTTTTGCTTTCGTTGGCAATTTCACCATAAGATTCAGCTAAAGCTTCTTCTTGATTAACTTTCTCTTTCATTCTTTCAATCATTGCAACTGTTCCTGAAGAGTCAATATTAGCTAATTGCTTATTCACTTTTTTAGTTGCTTCTGAAACTTTTACTCTTGCCTTTAAAGTCTTTAACTCACCCTCGAATTCCGAAATTTTCGATCGAATCTTTTTTACGTTTACATCTAACGATGCTATAGAAGTTTCAAACTTCTTTTTATCGCTATCAGCTTGAGCCATTAACGATTCATTTTCAACTTTCTTAGCCAAGGCTTCTGAAGCTAACCTGTCTGCTTCTGATGATTCCATTTCTCCAGATCCAGCCTTCTTCAACAATAGCATGGCTTTTTGCTCATAGTCTTTTGCCTTATTACTATATGTATCAATATCATTTCTTGATCTAATAGCCATAGCTTTCACTTCTGCCAAAGCTTTTAAACTTTTATCAAGGTCAGATTTCAAATCACGTATACCTTGCTCTGTAAGTTTAATTGGATTCTCTAATTTATCTAATGCTGAATGTGCTTCAGACTGTCCTACTTTAAATAATCTTTTGAAAAAATTCATTTTTTTAATTTTTTGAAATGTTAACTAACTCTTCTGAAAACTCTGAAATCAATAAACTTAGGCTATTAATAGATCCAGCTAGTTCATTCTTATCCAGGCTACTTAACTGAAGAGTATCTCTAAATATTAATTTTTGTCCATCCTCATTCAGAGCGAAAGCTCCATGAATTATGTCTCTATTTTTAACCAATAACTTAACTAAACTCTCTGTATTTGGATTGTTCAAATCCAACATGTACTGTTCCATAATAAGAATCGGATCAGCACAACAAATCACTAAGTTTTTAATCCCGTTAGATTCATCATTAATGATAAAAATTTGATTTTCTTGGTCTTCCTGACTTATTGCGTAGTTTAAGTCCAGAAGGTATTCTTTTACTTTATTATAATTCTCCATGATTGTTTTAATATGCTTTATGCTAAAAATATAAAACTTCTAATTGCGAAGGTAACTATGGAGGTTTTCTTTGCTTTCTAATAACCATATTGCTAATCTTTTTATCTTTTTCACTAAACTTGTTATACAATAATACTAATCTTATTTGCTAGAACAAATTTTTTTAGCATTTATTAACTAATATTTTTAGCATGTCGTTAATTGGTCAAAACATACGTAAGATTAGGTCGGTTAAAAGTCTTTCACAACAAGGCTTTGCTGATCTATTTAAAATCACCAGAGCATCTGTAGGAGCCTATGAAGAAGGACGTGCTGAACCGAAAACCGATACATCAATCCTAATAGCACGCCATTTCAAATTAACACTGGATCAGTTGATTACCAAAGATTTAAGTGTAAACAATATTCTTAACCCTGGTTTTGACTCCTTAGTAGAAGGGGGTGTTAAAACAACTAAATCATTTCATCTTGTTACAGCTGAAAACGCATACCAAGCATTTGAAGAAAGCTTTGTAAACACTAAAGATGTTGAGCTTTCCAAAGACTTGTTTTCTGGAAATATTGTACTGGAATTCAGAGATGCTATTCACAACCAAAGTTCTGCTAACTTATTTAGCAAAGACTGGATGGTTGGACAAAGGGTTCAAAAAGTACAGTCGGGAGATTTAATGGTTGAAATAAGTGACAAAGGTATCTCTGTAAGCAGAAGTATAGATAAAATGAAAGCGAATTCGTTTTATGTGAAGGTAACTTCAATCATTAAAAAGAATCTACAAGAACACCATCACGGACAACTAGAACAAAAAGTAGAAGACCTTGAAGCAAGGCTGATACGACTGGAGAAAGCTGCTTTTAAAAAGTAATCCCATTTCTCCTCGTCATTCTTGAAACTACCAACCAATCTGGCAAACTCTTTGGGTAGATTGTGACTGTAAGATCGGGAAACCAACGTTTAATAATGTTACTTTTATCGACGAATTTATCACTCAAATATCATAAGAATGACAATCAAACTTCTTATCTCAATAGCACTACTAGCTGTTTCAAGTTCAATGCTTACAGCGCAGAAAAAAAAGGAATCTGATCAAAATAAATACTGGCTACAATCTGAAGATTTATCAGGTCTTAAATTTAGATCTATAGGTCCGGCATTGACTTCAGGAAGAATTTCAGACTTTGCTGTTAATCCAAATAACTCAAATGAATACTATATCGCAACTGCCGCTGGAGGTGTGTGGAAAACAAGCAATCATGGTGTCTCTTTTCAACCATTGTTTGATAGTCAAGGTTCATTCTCTATAGGCTGTGTTAGTATTGACCCAAAGCAATCAAGTACTATTTGGGTAGGAACAGGTGAGAACAACAATCAACGATCTGTTAACTATGGTGATGGTGTTTATAAATCTACCGATGGCGGTAAAACTTGGAAAAACATGGGCTTAAAAAAGTCTGAGCATATTTCTAAAATCATCATTGACCCAAGAAACTCCAATACCATATTCGTTGCTGCTTATGGTCCTTTATGGTCTGAAGGAGGTGAACGAGGAATATATAAATCTACTAACGGTGGAGAGTCTTGGGAGCTAATCAAATTTGTTTCGGATAACACCGGTGCTTCTGATTTAGTTATGGATCCTAGTAATCCGAACGTGTTATATGCCTCTTTTCATCAAAGAAGAAGACATGTTCATACCTATATCGGAGGTGGTGCTGAAAGTGCTGTTTACAAGACTATCGATGGAGGTAAAACTTGGAAGGAATCAAAAAGTGGACTTCCAAGTGGGAAAATGGGAAGAGTTGGATTAGCTGTATCACCAGCTGATGCGAACGTTGTTTATGCCATTGTTGAGGCAGAAGGTGATGCTTCTGGTTTCTACCGTTCAACCAACAAGGCAGCTACATGGGAAAAAATGAGCAAGCATTCCACTTCTGGAAACTACTACCAAGAAATCGTTTGTGATCCTAAAGATGCAGATAAAGTATTCGCATTAGATACTTGGCTTCATCATTCTGTAGATGGTGGTAAAACATTTGTTGCTACAGGTGAAAAACAGAAACACGTTGATAACCACTGTATGTGGATTAACCCAAACAACACGGATCACTGGATTTTGGGTTGTGATGGAGGTATCTATGAGACTTATGATCACGCTAAAACATGGCAGTATAAAGCCAATTTACCGGTAACTCAATTCTATAAGGTTTCGGTTGATTATGACACTCCTTTCTACAACGTTTATGGTGGAACACAGGACAACAGCTCACAAGGAGGTCCTTCAAGAACTTTGAATAATGCTGGTATCTTAAATTCTGATTGGTATATAACTGTTGGTGGTGATGGATATGAAACACAAGTCGACCCTACCAATCCAAATATTGTTTACTCTCAATGGCAATATGGAGGTTTGGTGCGTTACGACAAACAATCTGGTGAAAGAATTGGTATTAAACCTCAACCAGGAAAAGGAGAAGCGGCTTTTCGTTGGAATTGGGATTCACCGTTACTAATCTCTCCTCATGATCATAAAACACTTTTCTTTTGTGCGAATAAGGTCTTTAAAACAATCGATCAAGGAAATACTTGGACAGCGATTTCTCCAGATTTAACCAGACAAATTGATCGAAATCAATTAAAAGTGATGGGTAAGATACAATCTCCTGATGCAGTGATGAAAAATAAGTCTACTACGATTTATGGTAACATCGTAGCTTTTGATCAATCACCTGTTAATGCCGATATTCTTTACGCAGGTACAGATGATGGATTAATTCAAGTATCTGAAGATGGAGGTAAAACATGGAGCAAAAAAGAATCTTTTAAGGGTGTTCCTAAAATGACATACGTTAATATGATTGTTGCTTCTCAACATGATGCCAACGCTGTTTATGTGGCATTTAACAACCACAAAAGAGGCGACTTTAAACCTTACATCTTGAAAAGTACAGATAGAGGAAATTCATGGACAACTATTCAAAACGACTTACCAATAAGAGGATCAGTTTATTCAATTGCAGAGGATCATGTAAATCCTAATTTACTTTTCGTTGGGACAGAATTCGCTTGTTATGCAACAGTAAACGGTGGTCAAAACTATGTTAAATTATCGGCAGGCTTACCAACCATTTGTGTCCGAGACATGGCCATACAAAAAAGAGAGAATGATCTAGTTTTAGGTACATTCGGCCGTGGCTTTTATATTTTAGACGATTATAGTTCATTAAGAGAAATAAGTGAAGATGACCTAAAAAAAGAAGCCTGTATTTTCCCTATCAAAGAGGCTTTAACTTATGTTGAATCTAACCCGCTTGGATTAAGAGGAGTTGGTAGTCAAGGAGCTTCTTTATTTGCAGCCCCAAATCCTGAGTTTGGCGCAACTTTTACTTACTATGTTCAGGAGAAACCAAAATCGCCCAAAAAGCTACGTCAGGATGAAGAGAAAAAAGCGAAAGAAGATGGTAAAGACATAAACTACCCTAGTTATGAAGAATTTGTAGCTGAGGACAATTATGAAAAAGCTTACTTATTGTTCTTAATCAAGGATAGCTCGGGTAAAGAAGTCCGTAAAATTAAAACCAGTGCTTCAAAAGGTATTAAAAGAATCAATTGGAACCTTCGCTATCCGGCAACAACTCCTATCAAAACTAAAAAAGCCAAACCCGGTCGATATAGCAGTCCAAATGAAGGTCCATTAGCTCTTCCTGGAAACTATACCGTTGAACTATGGCAGTCCAATAATGGAGTATTTAAAAAACTTGTAGATCCAACTAAATTTTCTGTTAAAGCATTAGAGAACTCTTCTTTAGAAAGACAAACAGAGGCCAATATTGCTTTCAAAAAAGAAGTTCAAGAATTAAGAAGAAAAATTCGAGGGACAAGTCAAGAGAAGAGTGAACTTGAAAAACGCTTAAAATATATCAAAACGGCCATTCAATCTTATCCAGGTGCTGACTTAGCTTGGATGGAAAAAGTGAAAGATTTAGAAAGAGCTTTGGAAGAAGTTAGAATTAAGCTTTGGGGAGATTACCATAAATCAAAAAGAGATATGGAAACTACTCCTGGAACGGCTATGAGAATCGAAAATATTGTTGGCGACTTATGGTATTCAACTTCTGATCCTACTAATACTAATAAAGAGCAATTTAAAATTAGTCAAGAAGAGTACAACTGGATTAGAACAAAACTTGACAACATTAAAGCTGAAATAGAGAACCTAGAGTCTAAAATGGATATCAAGAGTATTCCTTACACACCAGGTAGAAAAAATTGGAAGGAAGAATAATTATTTGAACCGCTAATAGCTAGGTAAAATCAAAACTTACAGACTTTAATTTACTTTGCAATCACCAGATTAGATAAGTCTTCAGGGTAACCTCGCTCTACCGTAAGTTGCTTGGCCATTGCATCAATATTATTAACAGACATTGAAGCTAATAAAGAATTTGAATCTTGATCAGGTGAATTTTGAGCTACAATACCTTCAGATTCAAGTTGATCAATTATTCTATTCGCAACCGTTAATGCAGATGATGCCTTGATGATTTCACTTCGAGCATAAGCTTTACTAGGAAAACTTACCTCTGCAACTCTAAGGTTTAAGTTATCCCCAACTACTTGCTGAGCTCCAAACATTGCCGGTCCGCCCGGCTCTGCACTACCAAAATCAGGCACAAATTTTGAGATATAATCGATTGCATTTTCCGTTCGATCTTTTAACTCTTTCGAATCCCAACGATTATTAATTTTCTGAACAATTTCTTCCTTGAATTCAGGCTGAGCTCTTTCCTCTGACTTAACAACACCATCTTTAAAAAGAGTAATATCCTTAGTCATCCCATGAATTTGGTAGAAATCATTACTCCAAGGTGTTAACTGAGCCATACCGTTTGGTGTTCCTCTTTCACCATGAAAGATTAATTCTGGAACAGCGCCTGGCAAGCTCTTCCATTTTGAAATATATGCCGCTTTAAATTCAATCAACCTTTTCGGTTTTAAATCTAAAATTTCATCAAACTCTCCTGTCCTAAATCCACAAGAATTAATCAAATATTTTAGTTTAAAGCTTTTATCCTCAGTCTTTAATATCCAATTGTAATCAACATCTTGATCTCTACAATCAATAATAGTTTTAACCTGAGTATTTGTTAATAGATTAGAGTATTCAGATGTTTCCAACGCTAACTGAGCTTGTGCAGCTAATCGAAACATATTCCATCCAAACTCTTGAACCATAAACACAGGCATTTTAAGCTGCTCCTGATCTATGAGTTCCAAAGAATTTCGCATCCATTCATCCGCGTTCTTTGGAAGTTTAACCACATCCGTTTGCTGAAGTCTCTTCAAATCTTCCTTAGTGTAAGCTTTAAAATAGTTTTCCGGCGAACCTAATACAGCATTACTTGGATCCTCAGAAATAAGCTCCTTATAATACTCAACAAGCATCTTAAGTCTAGCTTCAATTTTTGAAGGCTCATACTTTGTTTTTCTAGGTACGCTGAAAAAAGTAGGTCGTTCATCAATGGACTGAGGAAATAACTTAACCATTTCAATGGATTGCTTCATTAACAAACGGCATTCCCAATCAGCAATATCAGGATACAAATTACCTCCTGCATGTAAATGACAAAATGGAGGTCCATTGACAACACTATTCTCTTTTTCGAAAAGAACATGATCAATACCTTGGTCAGCAAGTTGGACTGCTGTTACGGCACCTGAAATACCTCCTCCAATAATACCAACACTGAACACCTTTTCCATTTTACTTGCTCTGTTACTTGTGAGTTCTAACAGTACAACTACTTTCTAAAAGTAAAGTTTAATGATCAAGTTCTAAAAAAGAACTTTTAAATCAGAGAATCGATCCTTAACTACCGTCGGGTTATAATCAGATATATTCTCGTTATAGTTATATCCATAAGTTAAACCTAATGTATCCATTCCCGCATTTTTACCCGCCAAAATATCATTTTTGGAGTCGCCAACCATTAATGTATCATTGACAGATACTTCGAACTTTTCAGCAATATGAAGTAAAGGAATTGCACTCGGTTTTTTCTCACTTAATGAATCTTCCCCAATCCAATAATCGAAACAAGGTATAATTTCTAAGTTCTGCAGAATAGGCTCAATAAAAGCAAAAGGCTTATTGGTGCAAATAGCCATTTGATAATTTTTTTCTTGAAGAAATAACAGCGTCTCTTTAACTCCTGGGTACAAATAAGTACCAACACAGCAGTTTTCTTTATAAGAATTCAAGTAAACCTTAAAGGCCTCATTAAAAAAACTTTCGCTAACATTCTCCTCTCCGAAGGAAGCATTTAAAGCTCTTTTTACCAAAGGTTTAGCTCCATTACCAATAAAAGGAGTTGTTTGCTCAATGGTTAACGCTGGTCGATTATATTTCTCCAGCATTTTATTCACCGCCAAAGTTAAATCAGGAATACTATTAATAAGCGTTCCATCGAAATCGAAAATAATTAGTTTTTTGTTCTTGAAATCCACGTAGTGAAGTTAGCAGAAAAGCCTCCGAATTACAATCACTTTAACCACTATCCTTTTTAATTTTACTAATTCTCTTAGTTATTGCAAAACTTTCAGAATATGTTTTATTTTTCTCTCTGTGCTTAAGTCTTGATCATTATTGTAAAAAAAAGAAGAATGCTAATCCGACTTTAGCTTTTGAAGTTTGGCTTTCCCCTTCTATTGTCATTATAGATTGTCCATTCAAGTTTAGTAAATCATTGTTTTCAATTTTACCTAAAACTTGGCCTTGAAAATTTAACATCTCATTATTGGTTACACGTCCAATCTCTTGATTATGCGAGTTAAAAAGTTTGTCATCTTTAAAATAAGCAAGTTTCTGACCCAAAGTGTTTTCGATGTCATTGTTTTTAAGGTAGAGCAACTCTTGTCCCTTTGAATTCTTCAGAATTGCATTGTTATTGTCAGCTGTCAAAATGACACAATAATTATATTTACAAACTGTCCGAAAAGGGGGAAGGCTTCATTATTGGGGAAGTTTACCAGGTTTTGTTATGCACTTTTATTTTGTTTTTATCAGCCTTATGGATTGATTTTCAATATTCAAGATATAAACATTAGGAGCTAATGAAGATAAATCAATTATACTTATTTGAGAATTCAGAAATCCACTCAACACCAATTCTCCAATTGGATTGTATAACCTAAATTCTTTTTCCTCTACTAACCCAATATCTATCGTTATCTGTGTATTAACAGGGTTAGGATAAACCTTATAATTTTCATGCGTACTATTATTTACATTTATTGAAGTTGTAGCACATCCAATTAATCCGTTGATGTCATAACGTGAAACAAATTGCCAAATCTCTATATTCGCATCAATCGTCATATTTCCAAAACTTCCAGGCCAATCATGTCCTCCTCCTATCACTTTTAACTCCTCCACGTAGGCGCAACCTGATGCTGTGGACCAAGTATATCGTTCA
>CBFIFL010000076.1:0-9084 GCA_965661855.1 Flavobacteriales bacterium | reverse complement strand
TAAATCTAAAGCTTTCGATTTTGCATTCTTTCCTCCTTGAAGCTCTAACGGAACCATGATGTTATCCAAAGCAGTCAAAGATGGTATCAACTGAAAATTCTGAAATATAAATCCAACATGATCATTTCTTAGTTTTGCTTTTTCATCTTCACTCAGCTTGTTAAGTGTTTTGCCCATGATTGCAATTTCACCAGCACTTGTGTTGTCCAAACCAGCACTTAATCCAAGTAAGGTTGATTTACCACTTCCCGAAGGACCTACAATGGAAACAGTTTCTCCTTTTTCAATTTCGAAATGAATGTTTTTCAAAATTTCGATTTCTCGATTTTCATTGCTGTATATCTTGGAAATATTCTGAACTTGTAATGCAAAATTTGACATAGGATAAGAATTGTTATGAAGCTAAAGTTAAACCATCTGATAAGGCCAATGTTTATTTTAACATTATTTATAAGCGCTTGTGGATCACCGGCTGTAGATAATGCTCCGGTAGAAAAAAAAGAAGTTAAAATAGAGAATAAAAAAGAGGCTAAAACGATCTTGTTTTTCGGGAATAGCTTAACAGCAGGTTTCGGTTTATCGTTGGAGGAATCGTTTCCATTATTGATTCAGAAAAAGGTTGATTCATTGAATCTTTCTTATAAATGTGTAAATGCTGGGGTTAGTGGTGAAACTACAACAACTGGTCTGAATAGATTACCATGGGTACTAAAGCAAAAGGTGGATGTATTTGTATTAGAATTGGGTGCTAATGATGGTTTAAGAGGTATACCAGTTGCTACTTCAAAGAAGAATTTGATTGCTATGATTTTGAAGGTTCAAGAAACATATCCAAAAGCGAAGGTAGTTTTATGTGGAATGCAGGTGCCGCCAAATATGGGAGAAACATATGCGAATGACTTTAAAGCGATTTATCCAGAGATAGCAGCAGCTCATCCAAGTATTCGTTTCATTCCTTTTCTTTTAGACGGTGTAGCTGGAGACCCTATTCTAAATCAGGCTGATGGAATTCATCCTACAGTTGAAGGAGCTAGAATTGTAAGTGAAACGATTTGGACTTTTTTGAAAGAAGTCCTTTAATACTTATTGTCGTTACTGAATTTGTTTTCAGGATCCTCACCAATTGAATGCAAACAGAAACCATCACAGTTTCGGTCTTTCTTTTTATAAAACTTTGGGATCAGGTTTTGATAATCAGGAATACTAGTAATCTCTTCAAGCGTCTTAACCGCTGAGAATTTTCTAATTCCTTCTTTGTGTAAGAATAAGTCAAACTTCAGTCGTGCTGAATGAATAACGTTTCCGTTGATATCATATAATACAACAACATCAAAGTCCTTCTTATTGATCCTTAATTGGTCTTCAACAACTTCGTATTCATCGGAAAGTATAGGAGCAACGTAACGGTCATTAATGAAGTATTTACCGTATGAGAATGTGAAGCCATGACAATTACAAGAAAGGTCTAACTCTTCTTCTTTATTCAATTGATTAAACTGATTTAAGCTTATCTCTGTATTGTTTTCATCCAGGATTTTAACAGTGGACTCAATAAACTGAACACATTCAACTTTGTTGCATGTCGCACCGCATGTTAGGTAGTTAAACCCTAAAGCTTCCCAGGAAACCTTATACTTTGCATAAGTTCTTAATTCAATATCCTGACTATATACAATATCTATTGGAAATGACCCTCCGTCTTTAATCATGCTCTAAATTCTCCATTTGAGTCCTAGTCCGATATAACGGAAACTCTGCTTGGAAAGATTCAAATCATTCGATTTAATACCTCTAAAACCAAATCTAAGGTCTAATGAAACAATAAGATGTTTGAAGAATTTACTGTAATGTGCAGTTTGCCAATTCACACCAAGAGGAACATAATAGCTGTAGCTTTGAAAATTGCTATACTCAGTGGTGTTTTGAAAAGACTCATTTGGAATAATATTCGTGATAGACCAGGTATCATCTAATACTTGATGTACTTCGTCAATAGAAGTTTGAAAAATTTCATATCGATGTTTTCCAAATCCATAACTACCTCCAATACCAGCATAAATATCAAGCGTGGTAAAGTACTTCAGGTTAATCATGAAATTACCACCGATTGAATAATTATCGTAGTTATCAATAATTCCTACATATGAAGAATGAATACTATCGATTTGAAAATCTAAACCATCATTGTTGACTCCAGTTGAAGTAAGAAGGGTGTCAGAATTTGCGGCGTTAAATAAGTAATGAGATCCTATTCTATAGTTAAATTGGCCATCCAGGCGAAACGTTACTCTTGAATCAAACTTCTTTGGATTGATAATAAATGATGTTCCTAAAGAGAAGCTAGAGGTTCTGTACGGTGATGCATAAACTACCGATTCTCGGTTGAAGGTATCTACGTTTGCAGCAACCGGGAAAGAACTCTGTAATAAGTTTACTTGATCTATTTCTAAGGTATCAGTGCTTACTTTGATATTACCATAATTCACGTAAATATCTTGAAGGAAAAATGACCTGGTTTCAACTTTTGAAACGCTATCAGTTTCTTCAATAAAATCCTGTGAAAACAAAATTTCCATCCCGCAAAGCAAGATGGAAATCGTAAATAAATATTTTAACATATTCATTAGAAGTTTTGAAGTACTGTAGTATACATATGATCCATGTTAGGAGTCATAATTAAAACAGGCACTCTTGCTTCATTGAATAACAAGTCTTCCTCTCTGTTACCAAAAATGTTAGTGAAGTTTTTGTAGTTCATATTTACAATCGCAATAACATCAGAGTCACTTTTAACAGTGTAATTAATCAAATCCTCAACGAAGTCATTCTCCTTGTCTACAGTAATATCATAACGAACATCATTACTATTAAAGAACTTTTTAGCAGAAAGTACATTCGCATTAATTTGTCCAAGTAAGAATTTGTCATTTGATTTTCTAACGAAAATATGAACCTTCGCATTTAACACTTTTGCGTAATATGCAGTAATCTTCAATTTCTCTTTAGATTCCTTTTGCATGTCAATAGGGAATACAATATTCTCTACACTCTTAGGAACTGTCTTTTCTTGAACAACTAAAAATGGAACTTTAGAATTAGAAATGATTTTAAGAGCCCAGCTTCCTGTGATCTTTTGCATTCCTCTTTTTCCATGAGTACCCATTACAACAAGTTTCGCATGTAATTCAGCAGCGAAATCAGAAATATCTTCGAAAATGGTTCCAATTCTTACAGAAGCTTCTACATCTGGATAATCTACTTCCTTTGCCCATTTTTGAACTAACTCATCTGCAGGATCAATTTCTTCTTGACTTTTAACAATGTGAAGAAGATGAACGATTGCATTCATTTCTTTTGCTACTTGCACAGCATAAGAAATAGCAGACTTAGCTACTGGTGTAAAATCGACTGGAATTAAAATTTTATTGCGACCCATAATATGTTTTTTAGTGTCCACGAGTTTAATTAAATATATTAATCATCACCGCTTGAAACAAATTTAGCAAGTATTTTCACTTATTTACCGGGAATAAGTTGTGATTTATCGAAAGCCAATTGTTCATTTCAGTGCTTTATTGATGACTTCGGCAGTCACCTTAGCACCAAAAGGACTAAAATGGGTGTCATCTTTCCACCATAAATCTTTTATCGATAGCTTTTTAAGGCTAAATTCTTCGTTTAAGTCAATGACTTTGATACCTTCTTGTCTAAGAATACTTTTTAGTTTAATCCTTTTTTGATCCTCCGTTAGATAACTCGACTTTGATGGGATTATTGTTACAATTAACTCACCGCCTTTATTTATAACAGCTTCTTTAAGAAAGGCAAAGTTTTTCCGAGCCAAACTATCAGGGAATACCTTTTTGGTTGCTGTTTGCGCATACTCTTCATAATATAGTATATCATCCTTAACACTTATCATTGACTTTTTATTTGGATCAAAATCAGAATAAAGAAAACGCTTGTAAATTTGTTTTATAGCGGATCTATTTCTGAATGATTCAATCTTACGCTTCAAGATTTTATAAGTACTCAACTCATTAACTTTAAAGCTTGAAGTATATCCACCATGATAGTCGTTTCCTTCAAAAAATAAGAATATGACTTTGTGCTGATTCTGTGTTTGAATTTGGTCTTTGAAATAGAAATACCTGTAAGTAGCATCATTTACTCCTCCCGGAAAGCCTAGGTTGTAGTTCTCTCTCTCAAGTTGAGCTGATATCGTTTCGTCTTGATCTAAGCCAACCCCTAAAGCGTATGAATCACCAAGAATAACAATTGAATTATTAGCGTCTTTTTGATTTTCACTATTACGAAAACCTAATTCGTCAGTTGAGGTGGTAATTTCTTTTTCCACTTGATATTTTTCATCACCAAGCATTGCCGCTAAATCTCCTATTTCAGTCATTTGAATTGTCGTATTTGGCTTCAGGTGACTAATGGACTTGTATTCAGGGTGTTTTTGGTTGAGTAGCTCAAAAGACCTATAATGCAAAGGAACTAACGCTGTAAATCGAAGAATCATTTCTACGGCCATTAAACTCAATAATCCTGAGTTAAAAAGGTAAGGTAGAAATCGTGTTTTCGAAGATAGATAGGCTAAAGGAATGATGAGGCCAGGAATTAGATAATACCATTGATCAAAAACCCCGATGGCTAAAAGTATAAGACTTAATAAACATGGTAGAAGTGCTTTTTTCATTTAGACGACTTCACCACTTTTAAATCATAATATCGAGCCCAATTCTGATTAATCCAGTGACTTGAATCTGATTTCAAATCCATGACATTAAAGCTTTCAGGAGTATCTTTGAACTGTTCTAAGAATACTGTTTTTTCCTTATTGTCTGCTGCCTCTTTTATTTGCTTCGATCTTTTCAGATTTTGTTGAAAGTAAGATTCAAAACGATTAGCGAATAGATCATTAATGATCACCTTATTGTTGCCGGAGAATAGCATTACGCCAACAAATATTAAGGATATGAATTTCAAATACTTTCCGAATAATCCCACCAGTAAACTTAGAAACTGAGAGTTATATCCCATGCGAACTCCGTAAAAAGTAATCCATATCAGAAATAGAAACAAGCCAGGAGCTAAAGTTCTTTGCTGTCCTAACATTCCCATCGTAAGATAAGCGGGGAATATGGATATGTATAAGAAGGCGATTGGTAATAGAATAAAGAACAAAGGTGGAATGCTATTCAAAATTCTTAAGCTGTACTCTTTTTGTTTTGCAAATTGGCCAATGAAAATAGCGAATGTGAATAGTATCCATGTCGAAACATTAGATAACCATGTAAAACCAAAACGAAATAATTGAACATCTGTCATCAATAGTTGATTCATTAATGATGTTTGATTGTCAAACAATTGTTTACGAACGGCATTTCCAGGAGCAACCATCATGATTCCGAATCCTATCAAGACAAGTATAAACACTCTTGAAAAAGAATTAAAACCTGAATGATTAGTCCTTTTTAATATCCAAAGAAGCAGTAAAGAAATCAGTAAAACACAGGTGCTAAGAATTTCATTTCCTCCCAAGCTTAACAGTAAAAACATAGACGCTAGAACTAAAGTCAGCTTCGTTTTTCCTTTATAGAATAATCCCCAAAAGTATACAGATATGGAAAAAAATGCGGTTGGTAGAATGTAGGTTATGAGTCCAGAGTACCAATAAACACTTTCTCCAGGTGAAGGAATAAGGTTAAAGTATACTGCTGAAAACAGCAACGAACAAACTAATGCAAAGGCATTGCTTTTAAACTGGTGTGTGAGTGTTTTGAATAATAGAAAAGAACTGAATATAAATAAGACCAATAGCAAGAATATTACTGAACTATACAGTGCTGGTTTACCAAATGCTAATGGACTCAAAAATCCCATGATAATGGAAGTGTATCTACCTGACCATTCCGTGTATAATCTAGTGAACTCGCCAATCCAAGAATGGTTTAGGGCCAATTCTGCATATCCGTAATCATCGGCCTGTGGAAAGGTAAAAGGAATAGCAAAAAATGTAGGTAGTAATAATAACCATCCAATTCCTATCCAGGTTAATATTTCGTTTTTACTGAACAGCTGCATCCTCGGCTATTAAATGATATTCACGATTTTCAATGGGGTCTATAAACCAAAACTCTTTTTTTGTTAATCTGAGCACCTCAAAGGTTATAAATAAGTCCGTTTCTATATTGATAATGGTTTTACTTGGCGAAAACTCCCAAGTACCATTTATTGTATCTCCTCCTGTGAATTCAATATAACGGCCGTCTTTTTTGAATTCAATACTTCCTTGATAAGGGAAGCTAACAGCAAAATTATTAGGTAGATAAACATCTCCGGGTAGCCATTTGTTGCTTAACCTTTTGACCTTAGAGGTCAACGTGAAGTTTGGACCTTGCTCGTACTTACCGCAAGATATTAAAAGGACTAAAAATGATATGTATAATATGAACTTCAAATTAGGTGATAAAGTCAGTTAACTTACCAGTTATATTCAATCGAACTCCTTTTTCAGTATGCTTAACCGTACAACATTCGTTTTCGATATCATGCTCTAAAAATAGGATGTAATCGTTATCAGCAGCGTCGTTCAAAAACCTTCTTTTTTCATCCAAAGTAATTAATGGTCTAGTATCATATCCCATTACATATGGTAACGGAATGTGTCCTGTTGAAGGTAAAAGATCAGCCATGAAGACAATTGTTTTTCCTCCAATTTTAAGATGAGGTATCATTTGTGCATCGGTATGACCGTTAAAATGATAAATTTCAAAACCTTCCAACCATTCTCCTTCTTTATTGATGAATGATAGCTTACCTGATTCTTCAATAGGTAATATGTTCTCTTTCAAAAAGGAAGCTTTTTCTCTATCATTTGGAACTGTTGCCCATTTCCAGTGCGCTTCGTTACTCCAATGAGTAGCATTTTTAAATAACAATTCGTATTGATTTGCTTGTCCTTTAACTGCTCCTCCACAATGATCAAAGTGCAGGTGAGTTAAGAATACATCCGTAATGTCATCTGGGTGAAATCCTTTTTCATGAAGAGAATTCACTAAAGTATTTCCTCCAAACAAGTGATAGTGAGAAAAGAATTTTTCGCTTTGTTTATCACCCATTCCGGTATCAATTAGAATTTTACGGTCTCCAATTTCAACAAGCAAACATCTCATCGTCCATTCACACATGTTGTGTTCGTCAGCTGGGTTTGTTCTAGACCAAAGAGATTTCGGAACAACTCCAAACATAGCACCTCCATCTAATTTGAAATTACCGGCTGATATAACATGTAGTTTCATAGACTCGAGTTATTAACGTGATTATTTTTAAATGTTTTAAATCTTCAGAAAAATCAGGGCACTTTCTTAAGTACCTTGTATACGAAGATAATAATCTCACGACGAATGAAGATACATTTAATTGCCATAGGAGGAAGCGCAATGCATAACATGGCATTAGCACTGCATGAAAAAGGATACCAAGTAACAGGTTCTGATGATGAAATATTTGAACCTTCGAAAGGACGATTAGCGGCCAAAGGATTATTGCCTGATTCGATAGGTTGGAATCAAGACAGGATAACAACTGATATTGATGCCGTTATTCTTGGAATGCATGCTCGTGAAGATAATCCAGAACTTAAAAAAGCTCAGGAATTAGGCTTGAAAATCTATTCTTATCCAGAGTATATATATGAGCAATCAAAAGATAAAATCCGTGTTGTAATTGGAGGTAGTCATGGTAAAACAACTACTACATCAATGGTGCTTCATGTGATGAATGAATTAGGAATAGATGTTGATTACATGGTTGGAGCAAAGCTGGAAGGCTATGAAACCATGGTAAAGCTTACTAAAGAAGCTAAATATATTGTATTGGAAGGAGATGAGTATTTGAGCTCACCAATCGATAGAAGACCTAAGTTTCATTTGTATCAGCCGCATATTGGAATGATAAGCGGAATTGCTTGGGATCATATTAATGTATTTCCGACTTTCGAAAATTACGTAGATCAGTTTCAAATATTTGCAGACAGTATTTCAGAGTCTTTTATCTATTGTTCAGAAGATAAAGAGGTTTTAAGCGTTGCGGATAAAACCAATCACGGAATAAAGAAAGAAGCTTACGGAATTCATCCTAACAGAATTGAAAACGGAATCACCATCCTAGAAACTACTTATGGTGATTTTCCAATCAGTACTTTTGGTGATCACAACCTAATGAATATGAATGCTGCAAGATTGCTTTGTATGTCGATGGGAGTGGGGGAAGCAGCGTTTTATAAGGCGATTCAAAACTTTACTGGAGCTTCGAAAAGACTAGAGAAAATCGCAGAAAACACGAGAACAACGGTTTACAAAGATTTTGCTCACTCACCGTCTAAATTAAAAGCAACAACAGCAGCAGTTAAAAAACAGTTTAAGGATCGATCATTAATTGCTTGCATGGAACTGCATACTTTCAGTTCATTGAACAAAGAGTTCTTAAAGCAATATAAAGGAGCAATGGAAACAGCAGATAAAGCCATTGTGTTTTTCAGTCCAAAAGCCATTGAGCATAAAAGGTTAGAGCAATTGGATCCTGTATATGTAAAGGAATGCTTTGGTTCTGATAATGTTGAAGTAATCACAGAAACAGCTGTTATTTCAAGCGAATTAAAATCAACCAATTGGGAAGATAAAAACCTATTACTAATGACTTCTGGAAACTTCGGAGGGATAGATTTAGATAGCTTTGCTCAAGAATTAATTTCTTGATTCGATTGAAAAAGGATATATTTGCACCGTCTTAACGACGATGGCTCTGTAGCATAACTGGATAGTGCACGACATTACGGCTGTCGAGGTTCGGGGTTCGAATCCCTGCAGAGTCACTGATTAACCTAGAGATAATTTGAAAACCTTAGCTTTTAATAGCTAAGGTTTTTTTTGCTCAATTGGAAAGGTCTTGGCGCATCAAGTAAAGACACAGTTTATTCTGCTTATGTTCTTACGACAGCGGTTTGTTAGCTGCAAAGTACTGGGATGTTAAATTGATTTAGGAATAAAAAGAAAAGTATTTCGAATTGCGACTTAT
>CBFIFL010000075.1:0-9098 GCA_965661855.1 Flavobacteriales bacterium | reverse complement strand
TTACCCTTTCGGGTCACGTCCCCGTACACTGTCTTATTTTCTTTTTATACGAGATTAGAGCAACGCTAATTAATTAAGGGGACGTGACTGTAATTAATAAGGGTGTGATCTTGAGGATTAATTAAGGGGACGTTACCCTTCAGGGTCACGTCCCCTTAATTAATTAGCTCACCAGCCAATCGCTTTAATTCTAATTCAGCCAGTTTTAAGTTGACTTGAGAAGAAATGACCTGACTTTTGGATCTGTTGAAGTTTAATTGTGCTAATCTGAAATCGGTGCTGCTTAGATTTCCTTGATAGTATAGCTCTTTTGTCCTCTCAAAGTTCCTTTGAGCTACACTTGAACTCTTTTGACTTAAAGACAATAGATCTTTCATTTTACTATAATTATCCATGGCATTGTGAAAATCATTACTAACACTTACTACAGCTTGTTCATGAGCTATTTTACTGTTTTCAATATCGATTTGAGCATTCCTAAGTTGAATGGATTTCTTTCCTCCGTCGAATAAATTCCATGCAAAGGTAACCGAACCGGTTAGACCCAAACTTTGCTGATTCAAAACAATTCCAGTATTGGTTTCAGAATAGTTAAATCCGTAATTACCTCCGATAATCAAACGAGGCATGATAAAGCTTTGGTTGATTTTCTTTTGGTATTCAGCCTGACTAATATTGGTTCGAGCGATTAACAAGTTCAGGTTATTCTCTTTAACCTTACTTTCTGTCGATAAAGATTCAATCACTGAAATATTGATCTGTGTATTTACTAGATAATCAATATCATCTACCCCTCCCATTAACAAGTTCAGGTTTCGCTTTAAAGATCGAAGTGCATATTTAGCATTCAAATAACCTGTACTGTCATTATTTAGGTCTACCTCTGCATTTAACAAGTCGATTGAATTTACATTACCGTAGTCAAATTTCAACTTCATTCGATCATATCTTTCTCTAGATAGACTTAACGAGTTTTCAGCGATTGCCAGTTGCTCTTGCATATTTACCGCCTGATAATACACGGTATAAACTTGATAGATGGTGCTTTCAATTGATAACCTTTCTTGCATGCTCATTAAGTCTGCACCGGTTTTTAAAGACTTCAAAGTGTAAATACTACCCAATCCATCAAAGAGGTTATAAGAAACATTCAGACCACCATTGTATGACAAAGACTCTCCATCGGCTCCAACGATTGGAGGTATATCTCCGGCAAAGGTTAAATCAGCCGTTGTTTGAGAAACATTTCCTCCACCTGAAAGATCAACTTTTGGCAACATTCCAGCATTACCAACTGTAGCTCTATTTTTACTTTTCAAAGTATTGTTTTTAGCTAAGTCTAAACCGTGGTTATTCTTCAATACTTTTTGAACGACTTCCCCTATCGATAATGTATCCTGCGCTTGTACCTGTCCTACGAAGACAACAAGCAACACTATATATACTAAGTTCTTCATCTTAATTGATATCAATGTTTTCAAATTCTATTTCTTTAACTGCTGGCTCTCTATCCTCTTCATTCAACACCTTACCAGTAAACAACCACTCTTTTACCTTTCTGAATTTATTGAACAGAATCAATAAAGCTGGTAAATACACCAAGGTTAACATGGTCACAATAGCTAAACCATAAGCAATAGCAATGGCCATTGGAATTAAGAACTGTGCCTGAAAACTTGTTTCCGCGATCAACGGCGCTAATCCCGCAATCGTTGTTAACGAGGTTAATACAATTGGTCTAAACCTTGAATTACCTGTCTCCCAAATAGCATCTTTAAATGTGAGTCCTTTCTTCAAATTTTGATTAAAGGTGGTTATGAAGACGAGGGCATCGTTTACCATGATTCCGATTAATGCAATCATACCGAAGTAAGAGAACATCGACATTTGCGCATCATGAATGAAGTGTCCCCAACCAACACCAATCAAACCAAACGGAAGCATTAAAACTACTGCTGCTGTTTGCAAGAAACTTCGGAAAGTATACACTATTATCGTAAGCATTAGTATCAAAACAATCGGACCAACAATTTTTGCTGAAGCTCCTGTTTTTGATTGCTCCTTTATCTGTCCTTCTAAGGAATATTTTACAGAAGGAAAATCACGTTGAATATCAACCAAAACTCCTTTTTCAAGAGAACCAATCACGGCTACAGGACTATCTATATGCGGATTCAATAAATCAGCAGATACTTTTAAGGATCTTTTCCCATCTAAATGCTCAATAGAAACAATACCTCGTTTTACCTCTAAATCAACCAAATCTGTTAAGCGGTATTCTCCACCATGTAGTCGAATCACCTCATTTTCTAACTGACTAATACTTGTTCGCTCATCCTCTCCATACCTTAACCAAACACGCACCTCATCCATTCCTTTTTGAAGCCTTTGCACTTCCAAACCGAAATAACCTTTTCTAATCTCATTCATTATTTCAAATGAAGTGAAACCAAGAGCAAAAGCTTTGTCTTTCAACTCGACATGAATTTCTTTCGTTCCTTTTTTGTTTGAATTTTCAATGTTCTTCAGCTTACCTGTTAAGTCCATTCCTTGCTGCAATCTTTCCGTTGCTTGTTCAAGTTCAATTGCATCCTTTGAGAACAAGGCAATAGAAACCGCTTTCCCGAAAGGAGTTTTCGCTTCATAGGATAAAAAGTCTGCACCAGGAATTTCACCTACTCGCTCTTTAATCCTTTTCGTCATTTCAGCAGAAGTAACATTTCGCTGCTCAATAGGCATCAAAATCAAGTTCATCGAAGCCGACTCAATAGCAGGTCCGGTTGTTTTCTCGATCCCAACAATTACCTCATCTCCATTTTGAAACTCGTTTGAAATCTCCTTATTCACCGCCTCGATATTCTCTTCAATGTAATCGATCCATTTCTTGGTTACCTTTTCACTGGTACCAGGCTGCATTCTTAAAGTCACATTTAAATTATCTCCTTCAATAGAAGGAAATACGGTCACTTTAATCAACCCTGATTGGATTCCAGAAATGGTAATTACCATTAAACCAACCGTAATCAGCACAATGTGAAAAGGATTCTTCATCGTGTACCTCAACATCGGTTGATAGATCTTCTTTCTATTCCAGTCTAAAAACTTGGTTGAGTAATCAATAATCGTTTGAGAAACCTTGTTTGTTTTCTTTCCAGAAAGAGCCTTTGAATGCGCAATGTGTGCCGGTAATATAAACGCTCCTTCAATCAATGAAAAGATAAGCGTTGCTATAACCACAAATCCCATTTCAGGAAAGAAGTCCCCCATTCGTCCATCCAACATAAAGAACAGTGAGAAAGCCACAACCGTAGTCATTACGGCTGAAAAAACCGCTGGTAGTACTTCCATGGTTCCATCATAAGCTGCCTGAATCGGATCCTTGCCTCTTTCATGGTGTTGGTAGATATTTTCTGCAATCACAATTCCATCATCAACCAGAATTCCAATTACAATGATCATCCCAAACAGAGAAATAACATTCAACGAAATACCATAGAATGAAGCTAGAATAAACATTCCAGCAAATGAAATAGGAATCGCTGCTGCTACCCAACCTGCCAAACTTGGGTGTAAAAACATAGAAAGGAAAACGAAAACCAGTATGAATCCGATTAAACCATTATTCCCAAGAAGTTCAATCCTTTCCTCAACTACTTTAGATCCATCTCGAATTAAATCTGCTTTCAATACATCATGCTCTTGATTGAACACTTCCATGTATTCTGTTACTTCTTCGACGATTAAACCAATGTCTTCGTGAATCGTATTATCTACCTTGATAACAACAGCCGGACTCTCATTAAAATATTTTCGATCAGGAGCGTCAACCCATTTCTGTTCAACTGTTGCTACATCCTTTAATCGTATCAATCTCCCTCCTTGATTAGCAACAATGATTTCAGCTAATTCTTCCGCTTGATAAACCTTGTTATTCCCCCTAATTCTTAACTCTTCATTATTGGTCTTAATCTTCCCTCCGGTTAAATCTATATTCTCTCTTGCTATAGCAGCATTAACACGGTCAAATGACAGGTTGTATTTCTTTAAATCATCTTGACGAAATGCTATTTCGATTTCCTCTTCTGGATAACCTGCAACCGTCACTTTTGAAATTCCATCCAATAACTTCAAATCAGATTCAACCATTTCAGCCTCGTCCTTTAAAACGTGCAAGGGAACATCACCACTTAAAGAATAGGAAATAGCAAAACTTACGTTCTCTTTGATATAGACAGATGGTGGCTCCAAACTAGATGGGAAGGAATTTATTCGGTCAATTGCATTCTTAACATCTTGAAGTACAATTTGGATTTCAAATTTGCTATCCACCTCGATAATCACTTTACCGACATTTTCACTTGAAGTTGATGTTACCTGTTCAATTCCAGTAATACCATCAATGTTTTCTTCAATTTTAAGGATAACAGTCTTTTCTATCTCACTTGGTGATGCTCCTGGATATACGGCATCAACCATAATCAAAGTAGACTCATTTTCAGGAAAGAATGTCTTTCTTAAAGACGCCATTCCCATGACACCAAAAACAAGTATAAGTACCATCAAAACATTACCCGTAATTGGGTACTTGATAAAGTAGGTTATTAATTTTTTCATGACTCCTCTGTATTATTCAAATCTAACTTTCATTCCGTCCATAGCATTATTAAAAGGCTTGCTAAGAACCGTCTCTCCTTCTGATAACCCGGTAACAATAACTTCGTCTTTCTCTACAGAAATCACTGTTACTTTTTTCGATTTAAGCTTACCATCAAACACTGTGTAAACCTCTCCATTATTCAATAATGATCTGGATAAGACATAAGTGTTCTCCACCGTTTTTGAAGAAATCTCTCCGGTTAAATACATTCCATTAAACAGCTTATTTGATTGAATGGAGATGAATAGCGATACATTTTGAGATTCCTTCTTAAGTGTCTTATTTATCCTTGAAACCTTTCCTTTCCATGATCCTGATAAATCCTCAGAACGAAACTCCACTTCGTCACCAACTTGAACGTAAGCCACTTCATTCAACTGAATAGGCACCTCCACTTCGTAGTCATTTGAACTAACCAATACACCTAACTTTTGTCCGTTTCTTACCACTGTACCAGGCTTTACAAATGTCTCCTTCAATATTCCATTAAACGGTGCTATAATTTGATACTTTGATAAACGCTCTTCTTGCGCATTTAATTGGTAAAAACTGTTGAATACACCCTTTGCAGCTAGGAAGGTCTTCAACTTCTTCGACTCCACAACTGGCAATGGTTTCAGTGTCTTTTCAAAATCAATCTGATCCAAATAAGACTTCCAAACCTTAGCCTCCTCTGTAAAGTCAAATTCTAAATCTGCTATAACATTGGTAAGCAGACTATAGAATTGAGAACGACCACTTTTTAGCGTATTTAAAAACTCCTTATTATCAAACTGAGCGATTAGTTCTCCTTTTTGAAATACCACTCCTTTTCTGAAGTTATCATTCAATAATTTACCCGCTACTTCCGGATACAGCTCTATTTCGTTTAAAGCATTTAAATAGCCATACACTTCTACCTTGGTTATGTGATCTCCTAGTTCTACTTGCTTTACCTGAACTAAAGGAATAGTCTCTTGCATTTCATTAGGAGCAACTTCCTCCTTCGTTCCCATGATCAATTTTGACACTAATAGTGTTGCTCCCACTATTAGAATTCCGATAATAACCTTTCTTAATGTATCAGTCATATTCATTCATTTTAACCACTAGTCACAGATTCCTAAATCTTCATCTAGCGGATTGATATTGTTGTAAATTTTATTCAGTACTCCTTTAAATAACATTAACTCTTCGGGCTCCACTCCCTCCGTGATTTCTCCTAGGGTAGACATGATGATTCCTTTGAGTTTCCCTCTTAGCTTCGCTCCTTCAGGACTCAAATGAACCGTCTTCACTCGTTTATCCTCTAAACCTTCTTTTCTGGAAAGCAAACCGCTTTTCTCCATATTGGCAAGCAGTCGAGCTACCGTTGTTTTATCTTTTGATAAAAAGCCAGCTAAATCATTTTGACTACAACCGTCCTCTTCATTGAGCTTCATTAATACAGCACCTTGTTCCATTGTAATCTGTAATCCATCTTCTTTTAATCGTTGATGAATCAAATTACGCATGGCTCTCCCTGTGCGTCTTATTAAATATCCTATTGAATCTTCTGGTCTCAAATTAATTTAGTTGTATATGCAACAAATATTCAAAAATAGAATTGAACTACCCAAATGAAAAGTGCGAAATGACGAAAAAGTAATTTGAAATGAAGGAATCTGTGCTTAGATTAATAAGCTAACCAATTCCATTTAAGTCCCTCAACCGTGTGGTATTCAATCCCCGGAAAAGGCACCTTGATTAAGTTGATCACTTTAAGAGTGGATTTCAAGAACTTATTTTTAACAGGTATTTTACTTAAATCAGCATCTAAGGAAAGATAGAACTGTCGTGCTCTTTGAAATGAAGGTACTGGCTCACCAAGAGCGTTAAAATCAGGATTTGAACTTCCACCGGTCATACCGTCTCCAGAATAACCCAATGCTATATTCAGAAAGGAAAGTTTACCCTCTTTCTTTGTAAAAGAAGCAATGTTTCCACTTAACCAATAGGTTTGTGCATTATAATCTTTAAAAAGCTGCTCGGTGTAAGAAGCTCCTAAGGCTTCAGGTCTGTAATTAGCATAAGAACTAGGTTTGTGAGAGAATTTCATTATAAGCCGTTGTTCACCCCAAGCCAGTTGTTGGCCAATAAACATAAAGGTACCTCCGGTATTTGCAATCAAGTCTCCAGGAGAAGCCCCCCATTCTGCA
Source organism: Flavobacteriales bacterium (assembly GCA_965661855.1). GTDB lineage: Bacteria > Bacteroidota > Bacteroidia > Flavobacteriales_C > CBFIFL01 > CBFIFL01. The sequence continues at coordinate 2,264 of CBFIFL010000075.1, read as the reverse complement.
CTAAAAGCATCTAAAGTTTCAATCACCGTAAGAAAAGCAAAACCTGCTGTACCTCCCCACCAAATGGCTTTTTTATCCGAAATACCTGTCCACTTTGTAGCCTCATACCCCATCCAGCCATAATAATAGGCGGTTCCGAAGTGACCCACTTTATCCATTTGTAACCACTCGTTGTTATCATTGAACCAATGAAACTTAGACCTAGGGTAATCACTGTACCAAAGTTTATCTAAACCATATAACATTCCAGAAAAACCAAGCACTTCTGTACCCAACAGGATACGCGTTCTCTTTTTCACTAAAGAAGAATCGAGTGATTGAGATTTAAGGCTAAATGAAAAAAGCATTAAAAACAAAAAGCCCTGTACGAGACAGGACTTTCTTAATATTTGAGAATAGATTTTCACCTATTTTAAAATCTCTTTGTGAACTTGCTTTAAAATCTCGAATGCTTTATCAGTTGTTTCAGCTTCGCAGTACGTTCTTAAAACTGGCTCTGTACCTGAAGGACGAATCATCATCCACTGAGCATCGTTATTAAAGAAGAACTTGTATCCATCTGTATCTTCAACACGCTCTACTTTATAATCTCCAAATACTTCGAATTTGTTTGATTTACAACCATCCATAATTGAATGCTTTTGCTCATCAGAAACGTGTAAGTCGATTCTTTCAAACTTGAACTCTCCTACTAATTCGTAAACTTCGTCAATTAATTGCTCTAAAGACTTTCCTGTTTTCGCCATGAATTCCCAGATAGTTAATCCCATCCAAATTCCATCACGCTCAGGAATATGACCTTTAATTGCAATTCCTCCTGATTCTTCACCTCCTAATAAACAATCTTCCTCTAACATGATTCCACAAACGTGCTTGAATCCGATTTTTACAGTTTCCTCCTCTAATCCAAACTTCTCACACAATTGCTTGATCTTGTTTGTACAAGAGAATGCAGTAACAACTTTACCTGTCATCTTCTTATGATTAACCATATAGTTAATCAATAACAAAATGATATGATGAGAATCAACAAACTCTCCTTTTGAATTGTAAAGACCGATTCTATCAGCATCACCATCTGTAGCTAAACCACAGTCGATGTTTTCTGATAATTCAATCATTTCAGAAAATTCCTTTAAGTTTCTGTGAATTGGCTCTGGAGCCGTTCCGTCAAAACTTGGATTCATATCACAGTGTAGGAAAGTGATCTCAGGTAATAATTTTCTCATTACACTTTGACCTGCTCCGTACATTGCATCATAAGCAAACTCCATGTTTGAATTAGCGATAGCCTCTAAATCGAAGTTCTCTTTAACTAAGTCAATATACATGTTCTCCATGTTGATCATTTCGAACAATCCTTCGTCTGCTTTCTTTTCTAAAGAAATCTGATCTACCAATAATTCATTGTCTTCAGGAATCATCGATTCAACCTCAGAAACATGAACTGGTAATAAAGGACCTCCATAAGAACCTTTCAACTTATATCCGTTGTAATCCGCCGGGTTATGAGAAGCAGTAATCACTACACCAATACTAGCATGTTGCTTAACTACACCTAAAGAAACCATTGGAGTTGAAGAAACACCTTCTCCAAAATATACTTTGATACCATTATTCACGAATACTTTTGCAGCAGTTTCTGCAAACATCTTCCCTCCAAATCTACAGTCGTAACCTATTACTACTGAAGGCTTTTCAAAATTAGCTTTTAACCATTTAGCCGTTCCAATAGAAACTCTAGCTACGTTATCAACGGTATACTCCTTCGCAATAATCGCTCTCCAACCGTCTGTTCCAAACTTAATAGTAGACATATATAATCTTAATTTAGGTTCACAAAAATATAACAATTCGCCATTATTAGCGACGAATGAAGAATTATTAACGATAAATTCCTCTAGCGTTTAAGTCTTGATGATATTTGCGAGCGTTTTTTTTGTGCTCTTTGTAGGTTTTTGCAAAGCGATGAAAACCAGATCCATCCCCCTTTGCACACATAAAAATGTAGTCGTGTTTTTTATGATTCAATACTGCGTCCATTGCTCTCGGATCCGGTAATCGAATCATACCAGGAGGTAACCCTCTATACATATAAGTATTGTATGGAGATTTAATTTTCTTATCGGCATTCAACACTCTTCTAATAGTGAAGTCCTTCTTTGCAAATATCAAAGTTGGATCTGACTCCAGCTTCATACCCTTCTTCAATCTATTCAAATACAAGCCCGCGATATCTGGCCATTCTTGAGGCTTCATCCCTT
>CBFIFL010000074.1:0-9252 GCA_965661855.1 Flavobacteriales bacterium | reverse complement strand
TCTTTGTACTTGTTATTATAAGTCACATAATACTCTCCCATCGGAAGTGTATCATTCTTCTTTAATAAGATGTTTTCATTGTTTTCTAAATCTTTAGTTAACGAGTTTATGTCAACGTCAGAGGAGTTTTTAGAGATAACTTCTTGATGAGATGTTGAGATAAATGCTCCTAGGATAATTAAAGCGAAACCAATGTGAGATATTGCTCCACCTGCAGCTTTAATTTTTCCTTTAAGAATCTTTTTGATGTAAGTAAGGTTTGCGATAAAGGCATAATTACATGCGAATAAGACAAACATGAAAGACCATTTGTAAGAGGTGTCCCACGCTGAATCATCTAATAGACCAATCTCTGGTGAGATGAAGGTAAATAGAATGGTTAAAGCAATAGAAAGAATAGTACTAAAAGCTATTTGCTGATAGAATTTCTTAGGGTCATTTTTCTTGTACTTTAAGAATTGTGTGAAAGCCATGATGATTAAGATGACTGACACAATTGGTAATTGTCGTTTATTGTAATGGTCGATTACATCATTGATTACTCTTTCAATCCCGAACAATTCATTAAAAACAGGTAGGGAAGTAGAGAAGATAATTTGAATAGCCGATACGATGATAAATAGCGCACCGATAAACATCCAGAATTCTCTAGAAGTAACAGAGTCTTCATCCTTCTTTTCATGTTTAGGAAAGAAGTTAGCATAACTCATTACCAATAATAACAGAAGAGAAATGGTATATATTATTTTCAATAAGAAGTCTAGAAGTACTCCTTCGAATAGTTCGAAATCATCAGGTACTAAAGCCAATAGGATTCCTCCAATAATAGCGAAAGCAACAAACACTTTTCCGAATAATTTATCTTGAATTAATTGGTATGCACTAATTAAAGTGAAAACTCCCATGAAGACTAATAGTTGTCCTGGTAATCCTCCAGCAAAAGAGTGTACAGATGTATCACCTAGAATTCCTGATCTAGTTAGGTAGGTTGAATAAAGTACAAATAGGAAAGTAAGAATGGTTAACAAGAAGCTAATGTATGATGCCTTTTTCTTGTTCTTAACGATGATTAAAATATGAGTTGCTGCTACCAATGTAAGCCATGGCATTAATGATGCGTTTTCTACCGGATCCCAGGCCCAGAAACCTCCAAAGCTTAATGCTTCGTATGCCCAAGCACCTCCCATAAGAATACCACAACCTAATATCATAATTCCGAATACCATCCATGGTAATACCGGTTTTACCCAATCGGTAAACTGCTTTCTCCAAAGACCTGCAATTCCGTAAGCAAAAGGAATAAGCATACTAGCGAATCCTAAAAACAGAACTGGTGGGTGAATCGTCATCCAATAGTTTTGAAGTAAAGGATTCAGCCCATTACCATCAATTTTATCCAAATAATTATCCTGTGAGAAAATAGGAGAACCTAAAAAGTCGGAATGTTCTCTTAGTAGCGAAGTAAAAGGAGATGATCCAATTTGAAGGAAATCACCCATAGCTTCAGGAAGATCAATGTACACACCTAAAAGCATGCTTGTCAAAAAGACCTGAGTTAATGAGAAAATAGCCATGACTGGAGCTTCCCAGTTTTTAGCAGTTTTCAGCATGATTCCACCTAATACAGCGTGCCAGAAAGTCCAAAGTAAAAAACTTCCTTCTTGTCCTTCCCAGAAACAGGAGAAGATAAAACGAAGTGGTAATTGATTTGAAGAATGTTTCCAAACGTAATAGTATTCATAACGATGATTGAACAGCATTAAGAATAAAGTTGCGATAATTCCGATTACAGAAATGATGTGTAGGATATAAGCCTTTCTTCCTAAAGCTCTCCAGTTATCGTCATTTTCTTGATTTGCTTTGAAATAAGCAAATGCTCCGAAAAGAGCAGCAACAAATGACATGACAACAAAAATATGTCCTAGCTGGCCGTATAGTAAGTTTTCTCCTCGAATTGCTTCCGTCGTAAATAAATTCAAATCTTAATTTTTTGAAGTGTAGACTTTGTTTTCGTCGTAGTCGAGGTTCTCTAACTTATTCTCCTCGTACTTTGAAGGACATTTCATTTGCATTTCGGTTGCATGAAATACACCTTCTTTAAATGTTCCTTTTACGGTAATTTCCTCAGATCTATCTAACCCTTGCGGTTTAGCTTCATGAAGTTCAATTTTACATTCTTTTCCTTCGCTATCAAAAGCGTAAAAGCTTGTAAGGTTGTGGTTTTCTTCAGGATCATAGTCAATTGATTTAGCTTTATTAAGCTTACCAATTAAAGTAACTGTTTCACCAGTTCTTTCTTTAGCATCAGCGAAAGTCACGTAGTTATCTAAATCAACTGTGATGCTAACTATATATCCAAGGATTAAAACAACGGCTATAAGCCCAACGATTTCAGTCTTTTTCATTTTATAACTTCTTTAATTGACCAATCTTTCTTTGCAGAGAGAATAGGTAAAGTGCAATTCCTAAAAGGATGGTGCTTAATACAGTTACTACAACATATACTTTGCCTTCTTTATATAACGGAGACGACATTTCAACTTTGTTACTGTCATTAGCTAAAGAACTAATATACTTCACAAAATTATTTAGAAGAGAAGATCTTTGATGACTATTAATATTGTCAACTATTAATTTTCTAAATGCTTTTTCATCACTTTCTGCCAAACTAAAGTTGACTTGATTTTCCATTGTAAGAAGAACATCTTCTATCACATAAGGAAAGAAGTCTTTGATGTTGCGATTTGATGTTTTCGCAACTAAAGAGTCCATGAAAACCGAATTTTCAACAGAGTCCGGTAAGTTGTAATAAATGTCTTTAAACAAAAAGACTTTAGTTTCTGCCGGTAAAGCATCTAGTCTATCTTTATTCACTTCAGCTGAAGCAGAAAAAAGAAAAAGCGATAATATGATTGATAATAATACTTTCATTTTACTCTATTTCTAGTAATTCTTGTTCTTTTTGATTTAGTCTTTTCGTCAATTGAGACACCCATAAACCTATCAGGAACCATCCGATAACTGCAGGATAGAATACCATTCTTAAGTTGGAGTCTAAATCATATTGATTAAAACCAGGATTTCCTTCTGCACCAGGGTGAAGTGAGCTTTGTGTTCTTGGATATATCACTAAGAAAACAACTAACATGACAAAAGCGAACATGTTATATACAGCAGCTATTCGAGCTCGTTTGTTTTCGTCTTTCACCGAATTCCTTAAAACCTTGTAGGCAAGGTATATCAAAATAGTAATGGCTGCACCGTGAATTTTTGGATCATTTGGCCAAGGAGTTCCCCAAGTGAAGTTTCCCCAAATCATACCCGTTACAAGTCCAAGTGAACCAAATAAGATTCCACCTGAGCTTAATGCATTCGCCCAATTATCGTTTTTTAACTTATTGTTTGCTAGAAAAAGCACTGAATAAATGACAGATAAAAACAAAAGAAGCATCATCGAGAACCACATTGGAACGTGGAAAAATAAGTTTCTAATGGTTTCATTTAAAACATCAAGACGAGGAACATCAATAGTAAAGCCTTTGTAAATCACATAAAGGATTAACATTACCCCTAAAAACTTCCACCAATTCTTAATCATTTGCTAAGATTTAATCCGTACAAAGATACGGAAATAAAGTGTATGCGAGACTGATTATCATCAGGTTTAAGCCACCTAAGATGTATAGGTTTTGACTGATACTGGATATGTTGCTTCCATCTATAATAGCGTTAGAGCTTTGCACTAAAACGATCAATAAAGGAATCATTATTGGAAGACTCAGAATTGCCATTAATGTGTAGTTGTTATCTGCTTTAAAGGTAATCGCCGACATCATGGTTAATATGCTAGAAAGGGCAGAAGTACCCAGCATTCCCAGAATGATAAAAGAACTAGTGTCTTCAAATGGATTTCCCATCATTAAAGAGAAGATCAACTGAGATAATAAAAAAACCAGATTCATAAGAATCAGGTTGAAAATCAGTTTAGAAAGAATAAAAGGTCGTGGTCCACTTAATTGATAGAAGTATAAGTCACGTCCTTTTGAGTATTGAAAGCTTTTAGAAGCTGCATTAAGACAAGAGAATAATTGAATTACCCAGAATAAGCCTACCCATACTGAGCTGTCATGAATTTCTTTCACTGCCATGTAAACAACAAAAACAGATGATAGAACATAAAGAATGATACCATAAATACCATTTCTGTTCTTCATCTCTTGCTTGAGTTGAATACGACACAAACTAATTATATTTTTAGTCATCGTTCAAAGATACAAACAAACAGATGGAATCTTTTGTGACTACGTTTAGATAAGCTAAATTTAAAGCCACTCTTATTGTAAATTGTGTTAAATCATTTATTGAAATATCAGAAAGCTCTAGTTATACTGTTGATATACAGCTTCGTATTGCTGTTGTCTATTCAGTTTTATGATTGGATTCGCATTGCGGAGTGTTGGTTTGTAAAAATTCTTTTGATTTTTGCTTTGCTTTGGGTTTTGTTTTTAGTTGGGTTTTCGTTTTTTCAGATATTCAAATATTTCAGATTCCCAGATTTTATATACAAACGATTAAAGTTTGAAACAGAGTCTTTCTTTAAGTTATTGCTTGTTCCTGTTTTTCAAAAAGCACTGGTAAATTCATTTTTTCGTCACCTTAACCCAAGGGTGTATTTAAAAGGTAGAGGGAGGGAATACATCAAGGTTTATCACGAGGAAACAAAACAATCGGGAAGCTCTCATATGCTGTCAGGAGCAGCAGCTTTAGCTTATCAAGTTGTCTTTTACTTAGATAGAGATTTTTTGAGTTTAGTCTTTTTAAGTTTTTTCAATATCCTATTCAATCTTTATCCATTGCTATTACAGCGAATGAATAGATTTAACTTAGAAAGGAAATTGCCCAATTTGTTTAGCGTTGAATCATAAATTTCCCATGGTAATCTGGGAATTCAGCTTGAGAAGAAGTGATCTTGTATAAATAGATTCCAGAAGGAGCGATGCTGTTTCCAATAATTGCATTCCATGAAGATGATCTAGTTTGAAAAACAGATCGTCCAGTAGCATCAAAAATTTGTAATTGATAGTCGTTTCCTAAGTCATTGAATATTTCAAAGGAGTCATTTCTCCCATCACCATTAGGACTCACAATATCTGTGAAGTTTAATTTGTGATCCATGTTTAATTGAAAGTGATGAATAATAGAATCTTCGCATCCCCATTCATTCAATGCTTTGTTTTTAACTAAATAATTACCGAAGTCTTGGTACTCATGTTTAGCAGACAGTTTATACGATTCAATATTTCCGTCACCCCAATCTACTGTCTTGATCTGACTAGTATCAGAAGAGTAGATAACACCAATGGCTTTGTTGTTTCTGATTTCAGCTTTAACAACAGATGATATGGCTTGATTAGGATAGATGTTAATGATTTCGGTAGGAGTGTTGTGAATACATCCATTGCTTAATTGAACAGAACCTTTTAAGTTGTATTGACCAGCAATTATGATTTCACTTTCATTGCTTGTACCGTTTCCAATTTCTTCTTCATTCAAAAGCCAAGTAACATTGGATACTTTATCGTTTGATTTTATTTCTGATTTTAAGTTAAAAGGGGAGCAACCTTCTTTTTCAAACACATATATATTTGAGATTCTATTTGATTGAATATCTATCGAATCAGACTTTAGGTCTGTACAGCCGTCTTTATCTTTAACAAAAGCCTTGATAGCAATTTTACCTGTTTTAGAAAAACGCATTGATTTAAGTTGTTCATCTTCGAAAGGCTCATTATTAATAAGTAGCTGTTTTTCAACTATGTCTTCATCATCTACTCCATAGCTAATCTTAATACTGGTATTGGTGTTAGCACATAATTCCTTGTTTATGAATTGAATTTCCGGTTTAGGATTGATTTTGATTTGTTTTGACTGTTTATCTGAGCAACCATTCACGTCACTTACAAATAGCTCAACACCATGAGTTCCTGACGTTAATGATTCTTCAAAGAACTTATCATTAGATATAGTGTCTTTATTATTTGTCCAAGTCCAATCTTTAAGAGGATATTCAGATTTCGTGTTGTCAAAGAAGTTTGTAGGTCCATCACAAATAACTTTATGTTGGAAATAAGCGAATGGGAATGGTTTAACATCAAGCTTATAGTCATGAGTAACTTGATTACCGTTTTTATAAATCACCGTTAGTTTAACCTTATATGTACCAGTGTTCTCGTAAGCGTGGAATGGTTTGATATCAGTAGAGAAAGAAGCATCGCCAAAATCCCAATAACATGAGATTACATTATCAGACGATAATTTAGGAGTGAAGTGTAAAACTTCGTTAACACAATTGGTAGATACTGAAAGAGGAATAGCATAAGGATCGTTAATGTCATTGTCATGGTTTCCATAGGAAAACCCTGTGCCAATTAACATTACGAAAAATAGATTCCAAAACTTCATAAAAGTAACATACGAAGCATCTCAAAAATGGTTGCAAAGACAAATCGTCTATAACGCTTTGTTCATAGGTATTTAAGCTGAATTCATCCTGACTTTATTAACAATGACCTAGTTTTATTAACAAAATGTCAAAATTCTAGGCTGAACCTTTGGACAATTAGGTAATACGACTATATTTGGTGTGTTGATAAACAAATTTTATACATTAAATTATATACTATGAACAAAGCTGAATTAGTAGAAGCAATGGCTTCTGAGGCACAACTTTCTAAGGCTGACGCAAAAAGAGCATTAGATGCATTTATTGGAGCAACAACAAAGACTTTAAAGTCTGGTGATAGAGTTGCTTTAGTTGGATTTGGATCTTTCTCAGTTTCTGAAAGAGCTGCAAGAAAAGGAAGAAACCCACAAACTGGTAAAGAAATTACAATCGCTGCTAAGAAAGTGGTTAAGTTCAAAGCTGGAGCTGAGCTTTCTGAAGAGGTTAAGTAATTAAGACTTTTCAATACAAAAAAAGGCTGTCGAAAGACAGCCTTTTTTTTGCTTTATACTTTCGTAAACTATTTTAGATCACAGTTTTTGTTATAACAAAGAATAGGAGTGTTTAATTCCTGAAGAGCCTTGTTGACAACACTTGAGTGAAATATTCTTTCAAAAATATTGTCAGTATGACTTACAAGGGCTAATAAATCACAGTCATTGTTTTCCGTATATTTCTTGATTCCCTCAAAAGGACTTTTAGCATCCTGCATGACAAGCTTTAAATTCTTGTAATTCATATAGTCAACTTCTGTTTTTAACAAGCTTTCTTGTTTTTCATAAAGCTCGTAATCGCTATCCTCTACATGTAAAAAGTCAATTTTAGCGTCAAAAGCTTTTGCTAAACCAATGATTGCTTTTTCATATTTCTCATTCACGTAGAAACTACTTACAGCATATGCCATATTATCGAATGAGATTTCTTTCGCTCCAGCAGATAAAGCTAATACAGGAGCTTTAAGGTTTCTCATCATGTTTAAAGCATTGCTGCCAAATATTTTTTCGAATAAGTCGCTTTCTCCATTTGAAGCTGTAACTACGAAAGCAATATCATGTTCTTCGATAGCCTCATTCAAGCCATCTTCTAAACTTCCCTTCATTATCATAGATTCACTATTGTCGTAGTCAATCTCTTCATTAACTAATTCCTCTAATGACTCTTGTTTTCTTTCTACTTCTTTATCTAAGAATTCCTTTTGTAAAATAACACTTTGTACACTTTCTCCTCCAATAGGAGAAACAGATGGTACGTAATCCATGTCGTTGACTACATAGCAAAGAATTAGTTTTCCGTCTAGTTTTTTTGCTAATGAAACTGCTCCTTTGAAAGCTCTTTTTGAGTTTTCAGAAAAGTCGGTAGTAAGTAATACGTTTCTTTTCATAATCTATGTTCTTTATGTTTTTAAGAGATATACTTTTCGTATATCGATTCTATTTTTTTACTAGCTAATCGAATCTCCTCCATTCGACTGAGTTTTAAACTGTGTTCTTTATTCAGACTAATCTTGTTTCGACCAATAAGGCACGGTAAGCTTACGTATATTTCTTTACTCAAATCCAATTTCTTCATTAATTCTTCATCAACTTTATGGCTCAATGGAAGAGGATGGGTTTCTTCGTCAAAAACATCTTCATAATCTTAACACAAGTATGTGCTATACCATATTTCGTAGCTTCTTCGGTTTTTCTAATGGTGAAAGCACTATTTAATAAGGTAGACTGAATTTCTGATTGATCAGAAATGCTAAGTATTTCGTTTATTTCATTCCAAGCTGGAACCATTTGCTTGCCATGCTCACCATAAACAGGTGCTAAAGAATTGTTAAAGCTTTTACCTAACAGTGTTTGGAGCAAATAACTTAATCTAAAGCTATCCAATGATGTTCCAGTACCTACCACTTTGGCTGGACAGATTTCATCAATCCATTTCGAAGTAAGCTCTACAGGGTTACTAACTGATACAACCGTATTATTCTCATTAAGGTTCAATTCTGTAAAAACAGACTTTATTAAGTCTTTGTTTTTTTGAGCAACCGTATTTCTGGATTCATTAGGCTTGTTACAATACCCAGCGGTGTAAAATATTAGATCAGCATCTTTAACGGATTCTAAATTATTAATGCTTAACGTTTTGTTATAAACACTTGCGGCATGTTCAAGATCTAGGAATCTTCCCGAAATATTTCCAGGATCAATTAAATTCAGATGAATATTATCTATAGGGATTAGTAAGCTGGCTAGTTGACTGCCAACTTCTCCAATCCCGATGATACTTATGTTTTTTGTCATTACTCTTGAATGATCAATAAAGGCATTTTTGTATGATAAGTTAACTTTTTACTTACACTTTTATGAAATAGGAAACGGATAAGTCCATTCTTTCTAGCTAAAACACAAAGTAAATTAGTATTTGACTTAACACTGAAGTTGTTTATCCCTTCTTCAACGTGATCGTTTGTTTCGTAATGAAAACTATGTTCTTGTTTACCAAACCATTCTGCATATTTAACTCCCATTTCATCAAAGTCCTTATTTAAAGTAAGCTCATCATCCGTTGGCTTAGTTACTCTAAGGAAATTAATCTTAGAATTAAATGCTTTGGCAAATGCGTTTAATGGACTCAAAAGTCTTTTCGATTTGATGTATTTAAAGTCAGCTGCGTAAGTGATTACGTCGAAGTTGAAATTCGTAGAATTCTCAGGAACAACTAAAACAGGTACTTGAATACTCGAAACTACATCTGCAGTTCTA
>CBFIFL010000073.1:0-9399 GCA_965661855.1 Flavobacteriales bacterium | reverse complement strand
ATATCCTTAGATGATAAACAAGAAGATTATAAAAGGTTTGTTAAAGACTTCCCTTTCATCTCAGTATGTGACTATAAAAAATGGGATAGTCCGATTGTTAACGATTATTATGTTTTTGGCACACCAACCATGTTCTTATTGGATAACAAACGAGAAATATTACTACGACCAAATTCTGTCAATCAAGTGGATAGTTGGGTGGATTGGTTTATTAATAAGTAAGCCTTCACCGCCTCCTTCAATTCAACATTACCCGTTGGAGAAACAAGTTCAGAATAATTGAAAATTATGAATGGTTGGATTTGTCCGTCTTCTTATAAAAAACTAAATAGGAGTCGATCACATAAACTACTGATTATCAAAATAAAAGTATTGTACTTAAATTAATAAGAAACATAAAAACCGTTGATATTTAACGGTTTTCATGTTTAGTGGAGCCGGTGGGGTTCGAACCCACGTCCAAACAAGGATAATCAATGCTTTCTACATGTTTAGTTCTCTTATTGATTTTCGATTATCACCTGGGAAGGAACACCCGAGCAATAACTTATCCTCTTAATTTTACTAAATAATCGAGGTCCCCTATCTAGCTATTCCAACTTCATGATACCCCATATGCAAACCGGCATGGACATCCGAAATGCGGGGCACTTGTCTGGGCTACTGTTGTTCACCCTAGATAAAGCTTATAAGACTTAGTCTTTATTAAGCAGCAAGTGCGTAGTTATTCTCTCCTTTTAAATAGGAATGAGCTTTAGTTTTTACGAGCTAAAACACAAATCTCGACATGCTTACAAGGCCTACCGTCTCGCTGTCAAATCCAAGTCGGCCCCAATAAGTGTTACAAATATACATTTTTATGCGATCTCAGTGGTATCTAAATCTGTCATAACATGATACCTCGGATCATTAATATCAGTTACTATCACTTGCTGTAAATGAGCATCTGACCTTACTAATATTGCTTGGCAATCAGGACTTAAGTGAGTTAATCTCACCTGCTTCCCTAACTTTTCGTATTTATCAATCACTCCTTTAATCGCCTCAATACCAGAATGATCTTGAACTTTCGATTCAATAAAATCTATTTCAATGCTGTCAGGATCATCTGTTATATCAAACTTTCCGTTGAAGTCTTGAACAGAACCAAAGAATAACGGACCCCAGATTTGATAAACCTTCGTACCATCTTCTTTGAATATTTTTCTTGCTCTAATCCTCTTCGCCGACTCCCAAGCAAATACCAGAGCTGAAATAATTACCCCAATAAATACTGCAATCGCTAAGTCAAATATTACTGTAACTAATGAAACTGTAATTAATACAAATGCATCAGACTTAGGGATCTTTTTCAGAATTCTAATACTTGACCAAGCAAACGTATCAATTACCATCATAAACATCACACCAATTAAGGCTGCAATTGGAACTTGTTCAATAGCTTGATCTGCAAATAATATAAAGGACAATAAAGTAACTGCCATCATGATACCAGACAAACGACCTCTTCCTCCAGAATTGATGTTAATCACAGTTTGACCAATCATTCCACAACCACCGGTACCACCAAATAATCCAGATAAAACATTTCCTGTTCCTTGAGCAATACATTCTCTATTTCCATTCCCTCTCGTTTCCGTTAATTCATCAACTAAGTTCATGGTTAACAGTGTTTCAATTAAACCTACTGAAGCAGCTAAGAAAGCATAAGGAAGGATGAATTTCAAGGTATCTAAGTTAAATGGAAGCTTCTCCCATAAATCCATATTAGGAGTTGGAAACTCTCCTTTCAAACCATCACCACCACCCTCTCTAATATAGGAACCAACTGTCATCACATCAATATCCCCGAAAACAACTACAAGCGTTGTTACTATGATAGCTGTTAATGCTGCTGGTATCTTTTTTGTTAGTCTAGGTAACAACCAAACAATGGCCATGGTTAAAGCGACTAAGCCTATCATTGTAAAGAGCTCTGCTCCTTCCATAGCAACATTATTGTATTGCTTAACTCCGTTATCTAGAACTTCAACCTCTTTATGACTAAACATTTTGATTTGAGCATAGCAAATCACAATAGCTAAACCATTTACAAAACCTAACATTACTGGATGAGGAATTAGTCGAATAAACTTTCCTACCTTAAAAACACCGGCAAGAATCTGTATTAATCCCATTAAGATAACCGTACCCAACAAATAGAAATACCCCATATTATCTATAGGCGTATCAAACAACATCCCTTTTTCATGTCCGTCAGCAATCATTGTCACAAAGATCACTGCTACAGCACCAGCTGCACCCGAAATCAAACCTGGTCGACCTCCAAAAGCAGCAGTAATTAATCCAATGATAAAAGCTCCGGAAAGTGCAACTAATGGATCGATTTGAGCTACAAAGGCAAATGCTACAACTTCAGGAATCATAGCTAATGAAACAGTGATTCCTGCTAAAGCATCACTCTTTATATTCCCACTTTGCTTCTTAATTTTATCTAACATGATGTCTTCCCTATTTTATCCGAATGATAATAAGAATGGTACTAAGCTATATTCATAACTTAGTTAATTCTCACACCATTACATCTGGTTGATTACCCTTTAGTACCTTGTTGAAATAGACCTTGAGTAATTGATTGTCCGTTTTTGAAGTAATAAATTCCACCCCAATTATAACGTATCTTTTTAAACTCATCCGCCTGTTCTCCATGTACTACAATAGCTCTAGTAATGGTTCTTTTTGGTTCCTTAATTTCTTCCCAAGTAATACCTTCTTCATAATTTTCAGCTAATTCAGACAAGTACTTCTCTCTTTCTTCTTTATTGTTATAATCAACTTCTTTCTTTTCTCCTGCAGGTTTTGCATCAGTAGACTTTACAATTTCTTGCTGTTTAGCAGCTAATTGCTCTTTATATTTTCTAGCAGACTCTTCCTTCTTTCTCTTTTCTTCTTCCGCTGCTAAACGTACTGCTTCTTGCGCTTTTCTTTGCTCTTCTAACTTTGCTTTTTCTGCTGCTGCTGAAGCAATTGCAGCATCTGCTTTCGCTTTTTCTTCTTTAGCTATTCTTGCTGCTTCTACCGCTGCTGCATTTGCTGCCGCTTCTTCCTCTATCTTTCTCGCCTCTTCTGCTTTTCTTAAACGTTCTGCTTCTACCGCTGCTAAACGAGCTTGTTCCGCTTTACGCTCTTCTTCTGCTTTTTGCTTGGCTGCTGCTTCAGCTGCTTGACGAGCAATTTCTTGCTTTCGTTGCTCTTCTTCAGCTAATCGAGTTGCTTCTTCGGTTACCCTTTTAATACTATCTAATTGAGCTTTTCTTTTCTCGGCTGCTAAAGCAGCTGCTTTTTCTGCAGCCTCTTCCGCCTTTCTCTTTGTTTCGGCAGCCAATCTTCTTTCCTTTTCTACTTTAGCTTGTTTTTCTTCTTCCAAACGCTGTCTTTCTATTCTCGCTCTTTCGATCTGTAACTTTCTTTGTTTCTCTTGCTCTTGTTCCATTGCAGCAAGCCTTGCTTGCTCTTCTTTAATCTTAGCTAATCTGGCAGCTTCTACCTTTCTCTTTGCTTCTGCTTCTGCTTTTTCCTTCGCTAGTCTTTCTTCTTCAGCCTTTTGAGCAGCTAACTCTTCCGCTTTTCTTTTCGCTTCTGCTTCAGCTAATTTAGCCTCCTCTTCTAATCTCTTAAGTTCAGCTGCTTTTCGTTGCCTCTCCTCCTCTGCTTCTTGTGCTGCTTGATTCGCTTGTTCTGCTTGTCTTTTTGCCTCCTCTTCAGCTAGTCGTTGCTCTTCAGCTAATCGTTTAGCTTCTTCAGCTTTTTTCCTTTCTTCTTCAAGCTTTTTTCTTTGCTCTTCCAGTTTTCTAGCTTCTTCTTCAGCTCTTTTCTTAGAATCTTCTGCTTCTTTCCTAGACTTCTCTTCTTCCGCTTTTATCCTAGCTAACTCAGCTTCTTTTGCTTTTTTAGCCGCTTCTGCCGCTTTACGTTCCGCTTCAGCTTTCTTTTTAGATTCTTCCTCAGCCAACTTTGCATTCTTAGCTGCTTCCTTAGCAAGTCTTTCCTTCTCTTTCTCCTGGTTAGCCGCCAATCTAGCCGCTTCTGCTTTTCTAGCTTCTTCTAATTTCTTCTCTTCTTCTAATTTCTTTTGAGCTTCAAAGTCCTTATTCTTTTCATCTTCAGACTTAGATCTTTGCTCCTTTTCAAATACTTTATCATCCTCTCTAATTTGCTGTTCTAGTTCTTTCAACTCATCAGCAATCATATCTTCATAATCTAGATCTGTATCAAAACCATAGATGTCTTCTTGGAAATTAATCTTTGCTACCGCTTTATTAAATGAATATACCTTACCCGATTTAGGTTGAGCAATCATGTTAATGTAAAAATCCATCGTTAAATCTTCTGGCTCGGCACCCTCAGGAAGAGTAGAACTTACCTCTGCTGTAAGAAAAACATATCCGTTTTTCTCAAACTTAATGGTATAATCTCCCGAATAATCTGTGTAAAAAAGGAACCTTCCGTTAGCAGAAGTTGTTTTAGCTTCTACTTCATTTCCATCTTTTTCAAGAATCACTCTTGTTCCAGAAACCCCTTTAGATCCCTCTTTCGCGTAACCAACGATTTCCAATGATTGACCGATCGAAAAACCGATTAACAAAAAAGTGAATATACTTAGCAACAATGTTTTCATGCCGATAATTTGGGGCAAAAATAGGTAATATCTAGATGATTAGACAAATATTGGGCCGCTAGTTTTACGCTATTATAATACCTTCATATAAGTCTTTTAAAATCTATGTGAAATCCTTATTTTTGCTAGCTGAAATTTTTAAGCATGGCAGAGAACAAGAATAACTTTGATGAACCGATTGTAGACGTATCGGAAGCGGTTAGTAAAACAGACGAATTATTTGAGAAAAATAAAAAGTCAATTACTTATGTATTTGGTGCTATAGCAGCAATCGTTTTTGCTGTTTTCTTATACAACACGTACGTTTTAACTCCAAAGGAAGTTAAAGCAGATAAATTAATCTGGAAAGCTGAAGCCAACATGGAGAAAGATTCTATGCAAGTTGCTTTACAAGGAAAAGGATTGAGTGAAAAAGGATTGAATCAAATTATAGATGATTTCGGATCAACTCAAACTGGAAACTTAGCACATTACTATGCTGGTGTAGCTGAACTTAAATCAGGAAATTATGATGCTGCTTTAGATCAGTTGAATTCATTTTCTTCTAGTGATGAAGTATTATCTATTCTAGTTGCTGGATTAAAAGGTGACATTTATAGTGAAAAGAATGAACTAGGAAAAGCTAAATCATACTATAAGGATGCTTACGCTTCAAACAACATCTTAACTAAGCCTTACTATGCTGTTAAGCTTGGTTTAGTATTAGAAGCTGAAGAAGACTTTGCAGGTGCTTTAGAGGTTTACGAAGAGACAAATGAAATGTACTCGGCGACAGAATACTCAAAGTATATCTTAAAATCTATTGGAAGAGCAAAACAAGCTTTAGGAAAGTAATGGCTACCATTCATAAAAACTTATCTGATTTTGACCCATCTCAAGTACCATCTGGAGAAGGAAAAAAAATTGCTTTGGTTGTTGCTGAATGGAATGAGGACATCACTTTCAATTTAGCTAAAGGAGCTGAAGAGCTTTTAATATCTCAAGGAGTTGCTAAAAGCGATATCTCTACACACACTGTTCCTGGAACTTTTGAATTACCTCTTGCTGCCAAATGGGTACTTGAAAAAGGAGAAGTGGATGCGGTTATCTGTTGTGGATGTGTGATACAAGGTGAAACAAGACATTTTGATTTTGTTTGCGACGGTGTAACTCAAGGCATCACTCAATTAAATTTAGATTTTGGAGTTCCCGTTATCTTTTGCGTTTTAACAGACAATGTTAAACAACAGTCTCTTGATCGTTCTGGAGGTATCCATGGAAACAAAGGGACAGAAGCTGGTGTTGCTGCATTAAAAATGATTGATTTAAAAAATCAAATCTAAACATGAGACTAAGTTTTCTCTTAATATTTAGTCTATTCATATCCTTTACTGCTTGTCGTAAAAGAAGTCCTGAAGAACTTAAAGCACGTTCAGAAGGTAAGTTCAAATTACATTTACCGTTTGAAAAAGAAGGTAAATTGATGGCAGTTATTGAATCTTCTGCTGGTGATCATCATAAAACAAACTATAATCCTATCAATCATGCTTTTGAAAAACTTATGATTGATGATCAATTAATTAAAACAAAACACCTTAGCTTGCCTTTTAATGCTGGTTTTATTCCTTCTACGAGATTAGATACGAACAAAAGAGGTAACGGAGAAGCTGTAAAAGTATTTGTCCTTTCAGGTCGTATTCCTTCTGAAACTTATACTCCTATTAATCCGATTGGTTTAATGCATTATAACGACAAAGGGATTAAGAGAACCGTAGTTCTAGCTCATTCATTAGATGATGAATACCAATCCATTAAATCTGAGGACATCAGTCTTTTACCAAAAGGAGTTCTCGAAATGGTATCTAACTGGGTATGTAATCAAGAATCAAATGATCGTTATCAATTGATTTCTTGGGGACAACAAAGAGATGCGTTGAAATACATCAATGACTGGAAATTACGAAGGTAATTTAGGTTGACCTGCATCTATCCAAGCTGAGTACCAAAGTATAGCCGCTACATTTGCACTTTTCAATAGCCTTTCGTGAACCTTCATATTTAATCTTTCTGAATAATCCTTTCGATACTTTTGGCTAAACACCTTTTTGCCATAGCGATTTGTTTTTAAGCTTAGGTTGTCTTTTCGAAGGACTTTCTCTTTACTCAAAACATCATAACTTTCCTTATAACTAGAGAAAAGTAAATCCCATACTAATCCTTGAACTTCCGACTCATATTGAATGGTATCTAACTTCGGTACTAAAGTATCCAAGAATAATTCAGGAATTTGTGTCTCCCATAATGAATGAATTCCCAATTGATGACTATGTTGTCCGTTATAATTACTATTGGTATGTAAGGGCACGCAAGCATCACTAATGTAATGTCCTAAGTCACAAGTATTTTGGAGAATTTTCTTCTTATCCATTTTTCGATAGGCATAAATCAAATTATAATAAGTTCTCTTGATAGACCAAGGAAGGGTTCCATGCTCTAATAAAGAACTATCCAGGTATTCGACCTGACGATACTTTAATATTCTTAGTGAATCTTCGCTAAACCTTTTGAGGTAAGTATCTAAATCGATGAAGTGTGAGGTAATCTCTTTATGGTCAGAAAACTTTCGAACATCTGCATCGACTGCATGTTCTATAATATATACTGACTCTCTTTTGAAAAATTGAAATAATGAATCATTAGGTATCTGTTGAATCGCTATTTCATGGATTTTCTTGTGGCTCTTAAATCCCCACGATTGAATGAATATAACTGCTATAAAAAAAAGAATCCTTAGTCTCATAATCGAAACTAAGGATTTATGTTTTTTAAGTGACTTTTACTTATTAAGCGTCAACTTTCAATACACCATCTTTCAAAATTGGAACTAGCTTCGACTTATCTATTGACAAACAAAAGTCAATGTCTTCATCTAAGTTTTTACTTCCTAACCTTAATCGGTGAGAACAATCTTCTAAGTAGGACTTCAAATCAATTTCTCCAGCCTTCCACATTCTTCTTACAGACTTAGCAGAATCACAGTAAGTAGTAAAGCCCTTTTGTAATAACAGCTCTACTAAGGCTCCAGCAAAAATGCTATCCTCCATACAGTATCTATCTTTCCAACCAGCACAAAGAATAACAACCTTCTCTCCTCGTTCATTCAATAAATCTGCAATTGCTGTTAAATTGATGAAAGATCCGATGAATATCTCTTTGCTTGATTTTTTTGCAATATCGATTGCCTTCGTTCCGTTCGTCGTTGTTAAAACAACTCCCTTTCCTTGAATATCTGCCTGCATAAAAGCATGAGGAGAATTGCCAAAATCAAAACCAGGAACAACATTCCCATTTCTCTCGGCAGCAGCTAACCATCCTTTTTCCTTGTATTCTAGAGCTTCATATACATCTCTTACTGGTAAAATTTCTTTAACTCCATTCTCAAAGGCTGCACATATAGCAGATGTAGCTCTTAAAACATCAACAACTACAACATTCGCTTCTTCTGTATCAAATATTTCGTAAAGTCTTGGCGACAATACAACTTCAACTTCCTTAGCCATATAACTATTTTACTGTTGGACTTACAAATGGAGCCTTGCTAACCTCAGCTTTCAAGCTTTTATTTCTTACCGAAATAAATACTTCGCTTCCAATTGCTGCATGCTCATTAGCTATATATCCAAGTCCTATCCCTTGTTTTAACATTGGAGACATAGTTCCTGAAGTTACTCTACCAATTTTACTCCCTTCTGCATCAACGATATCGTAATCCTTCCTTGGAATACCTCTATCTAACATTTTGAATCCAACAAGCTTCTGACTTACACCTTCTTCTTTCTGAGCCTTTAAAAACTCTGAATTCACAAAATCCTTAGTAAACTTCGTTACCCATGATAATCCAGCTTCAATTGGAGAAGTCTCATCATCTATATCATTACCATATAAGCAATATCCCATTTCTAATCTCAAAGTATCTCTAGCAGCTAAACCAATCGGCTTAATACCAAACTCCTCTCCTGCTTTAAAGACAGCATTCCATACTTCTTCGGCAGATTCGTTTGGAATATAAACTTCAAAACCTCCAGCACCAGTATAACCAGTTGCAGATAAAATCACATTATCTTGACCTGCAAAAGTCCCTTTATCAAAAGTGTAATACTTCATGTTGATTAAATCAACATCCGTAAGACTTTGTAATGCTTTTGCAGCATTAGGTCCCTGAACAGCTAATAGCGACATTTCTTCAGAAAGATTGATCATTTCAGCACCCATATCATTATGAGATGAAATCCAATTCCAATCTTTTTCAATGTTAGAAGCATTTACCACTAACATGTATTCGTCTTCCTTTATTCTATAAATTAAAAGATCATCTACGATACCTCCTTTATCATTCGGAAGACAAGCGTATTGAATCTTATTATCAACTAGTTTTGAAGCATCATTTGAGCTTACCTTTTGAATTAAGTCTAAAGCCTTATCTCCTTTGATTATAAACTCACCCATGTGAGATACATCGAAAACCCCTACAGACCTTCTTACTACCTCATGCTCTGCGTTTACACCTTCGTATTGCACTGGCATGTTATATCCTGCAAAAGGAACCATTTTAGCTCCTAATCCAACGTGTACTTCTGTTAATGCTGTTGATTTCATTATTTCTTTTCGATTAATTCGTTGATATATTTTAAATATAAATGCTTGGTAGACTCAACTGAGAAGCTTTCTTCAACAGTTAACCT
>CBFIFL010000072.1:0-10271 GCA_965661855.1 Flavobacteriales bacterium | reverse complement strand
TCAATACTACCCCAACCTGGAGTACTCATAAACCCCGATAAAGAAACCTGACCAAAATCGGCTAATTTGGAGGTAGCAGAAGCGGTTGCCGCCCAACCTCCTTGATCATAAAAATCTGTCATTCTAAGTTCATTGAACCAAACTTCAACACATTTATCGTTGTTGTCATTCTTTGGGTTTCTTACCCCAAGCATAATTACTCTTACACTGGCTAAGTTTGGATTCCCCTTTACGGATATTCGTTTTCCATCATCATTCGGTTCATAGGTATAAACTGCTTGCGTGTTATCTTTTGGTCTGAGTGTTTTTGCAAGCGTCAAATCGTTAAAGTCTATATCGAAATTATTAGCTACTGGCCAAACTACCTCAGGGTCTGTCAGACTAGCCATTGTATCTGTCAATTGTAAAGGAACTTCGTATTCATAATAGTTCTGATCAAAATCAGAACCCAAACGAATAAAAGCAGTCATATCACCACTTTGTAAATCATCTAAATCGTCAGGCATCTTCTCCGCATGGGCAAACATTTTTAATCGACCATAAGATCTCATATCCATATCGATATTCTTATAAACCGCTCTTGCATCACCGTCTTGAAGTCCACATACATTCATTAATAAACTCTGTTCATTTAATCGTCCTTGTCTTGGATCAGAAGCGTTTCGCTCTCTGGTAATTCCTGGAGGAACGATATAAGGAACCGGAGACTTAGCAGCATTATCTTCAATATTAACAGCAGATACATCAAAACGAGTGTTCCCTAGCTCATCATTCGGAATGTATTCCCCGTCATCTAATAAAGAGAAACCATATCTTCTCCATTGAGAACGAACCAATTCAAATCGACCCATCCTACAAATTACCGGCTGAGAAAAGTTGGTCATCAGCATTCTCATAAAACGAATGGATCTAAAATCTTGAATATTACCTACTACATTTTCAGGACTATTAATCGGAATTTTAAACTGATACCATTTAACCGTTTTATCTCCAGCAGAATTATTTGCTTCCAAAATCTGAGTCAAATGATTTTTACCAACTACTAAATCTCCTTCTTTTATAGATATCTTATACTCATAGTACGATTCTGACTCACTCAATGTCTGATCTCTATTGATATCCTCTACATCAGGAATAGTTGTTGCCATAGTAGAAACACCACCTGTTTGCTCTTCAGTTGCTGAGTTTCCTTCAAGCCCATTATAATATTTATAACGCTCATGAACCATTTTTTGATCCGCATCTAAATTATCTCCTAAATAAAAATGGTAGTCATCACTTGATGGATCCAACATAGCTTCTGTATATGCCTCAGAATTGGCTCCATGATACGCTGCTAATCGATCAAGAAATGGCAGTTTGAAAAACTCCTTTTCTTCATTAGTTGATAATCCATCCAACCCGATATCTTGATTGGGTCTTGATTCCGGATTATTATCAAAAGCGTTAACCAATGCAGGTACACTCGGCACCCTACCCCAGTTGGTTTCCTCCAGTAAAGTTTCTGATCCATCTGCTGGATTTCCATTCTCGAAAGACTTTCTTGAATCTCTTAAGATATCTTCTGAAATGTTTCCTAAGTGTATGTATATATCTCCACCACCAACTGCATCCGGATCTTCTCCAAATAATTCTTTATAGTCAGCATCAAAAGGATCCATCATCCAAATCTCGATGAATTCAATATTAGCAGATTGAAAATCAATCGTTTGCAACCTTCTCATCACACCTCCCCAACGTGAAGCTGGATCAGCTAATGTTCCATCAGCATTCACCCCTGCCGAAACTCCTAAAGCCGAAGAGTCTGGTGCGTTACCATCTACATCATAATTGTAAGGACCTCTTTCATTGGGGTAATAAGCAAGGTTCATCATTTGAAGAATTCCTGGTTGCCCGGAAGGAATATCCTTATTTGGACTAATTTCCGTTTCTAGAATTCTTCTTACATAATTGTTTCGTTGGTAATCTTCGTTGTCAGAAATATGTGTTGGGGTTGTACTATTATTGGTTGTAAACAATTGATCCATTCTAAACCAAGATAGTTTCGCTCTATTAAAACCAGAAGCTAAGCTATTGATAAATAAACCTTCAGGAAACTTTTCTTCATCTTGAGGTGTAGATGCTAAAAACCAGGCTTGAGGAACTTGATAAGCAATACTAGTTTGAGATCCTTCAAAATCATCTACATAAGCCATTCCATCTCCTAATGAATCTTTAATCGCTCTTGGTGAGCCAGGAAATAACTTAGCAAATTCACCAGTTACCTGAATCGTCGACTTCTCTTTTGTATCAATAAAAGGTATTCTATCTACTAATCGTGTGATGTATGGAGCTTCAGAACGATAACTACCACTTACTCCAATCACCGTATTGGCAATAGGCTCATTTCCAATATTTACCTTTTGAGTAATCGGCATTTCAGACAATCTCATAATCGTACCTCCAAGCGTTAAATCTCTGTTCACTTCATAGTCAAATTGAGCTCCCATCATGGTTCGTTGATTCACTGCGAAAAGACTATTACTTTCTAAGGAAATTGAAATTGGAGACCCAGCATTTAGAATACCTTGATTTAGAATTTTAACTCTACCTAAAGTGTAATCTACTGTATAATCAATATTCTCTTGTAATCGAACCCCTCCAGCTGTTACAACTACAGATCCTTCAGGAACATTCATCGCATTTAAGGAAATATCTGATGACGAAGATGACTCGTAACTACCTTTAATGTAAAATCTGTTTTTATCTGGATAATTGATTTGGGCTTGAACTTGCGCATTGGTGTATAATGAATCAAAAGCATATTTATCAGCGATTGTTTCATTGTTAATTGAATTTCTCATCGATGAACCAAAAGGCTCTCGAACAGGGAAGAAAATCCTACCATTCTGAGCGGTAATGGTAATACCATCCAAGAAGTCAAAAATACCATCTCTTAAATCATCTCCTTGCTTGTTAACTTGATCTGCCCCGGTAATCTGAATAAACAATTTAGGATCCACTCCTTCTTCCGGTATATAATTGATATAATTTCCTCTTTCAGGATCTTGATATAAAACATCCAGCAAGAAAGTCTCTGGTTTCACATTATACTCTCCTAAGGCATAAACATTCTTCATCATTAACTCCCATAAAGGAATCTCTGTGTTATTTACTTGCGTTGATTTAATCAGCTTCAAGAACAGCACATCATCATTCTCCAGATCTGTTGCCATAGTAGAAATATCTCCAACTTGATAAACCTCTCCATTGTAGGTATACTGAAAGGAAACCCCTACTATTTCATCATTATTTACCGATCGGTTTAAAGAGATATAACCTAACAAAGGGTTGAATGTATACTCCGAAGGAGATAGTTTTTTAGCATTTTCAATTTTATTGTAGTGCACTCCTTCTTCATAACCTTTAGCAGCCATTACTGAGGTAATGTTATTAAACTCTCTTGCTCCTCCTGATTCTAAATCAGCATACAGATTATTGGATTCGTTTAATGGAACACCTGAACCTGTCAACTGAAGTGTTTCATCAGAAAGTTGATCTGCATCGGATGTACCAATATCCGCTAAAGCTAGAATGTTTCGAGCGTTTTGAACGTTTCCAAAATTATTGTTGGTTGTCCATACCTCTAACTGTGTAATTTGAACTTGAGAACTAACAAAGGGTAGGTTGGATAAAGCTCCATCATATGCATCTTTAAAGAAATGTGATAAGAAGAAGTGCTTATTCGCTTCATAACTATCCGCTCTGATTTCAAACTCTTTTGTTAGCGCTCCACCAGAAACTTCAATCGTTTTACTTTCTCCTTTTTGCTGTGAGAATACTGTCGTTAAACGAAGTCTTCCAAACTGCATTTCAGATTTAATACCAAATAAAGATTGCGAACCTTTAATCAAACTGCTATTCAGAGGCAGTGAAACATTACCTGCTTCTAATTTCTTTATAATCTCATCCTCTCCTCCTTCATATTGGAGCTTCATTTGGTTATCAAACTCAAAGCTGGTCTCCGTATCAAAACTGGTGGTTAACTTCAGTTTATCTCCAATTGTACCTGTAACATTCATTTGAATTTTCTCATCAAATGAAAAGGCAGTTTGTTTCCTGTCTCTTACTGGAACAGCTGGATTTTCTGTATTGGTTCCTTTTAATGAGAATATTAATTCGGCAGTTCCTTGTGGTTTTATACTAACAAAGTCTTTACCAAAAAGACCTTCTTTTTCTCCTAAGTTTAGAATACTGTTGTTTCCAAGATTACTGAATCGTTCTGCTTTCTGTCGTTCTCTCCAATAGAGTCCTTTATTCTGTTGTAATTGTTCTGCTTGGTACTCTTCAAAATCAAGAATTTTAGGCGGTTTTAAATCAAAACCAGCCACTGATTCTTTTGTCATGTACAAACCTGTTTCAGGATCGTAGTAGGTACTATCTTCTACATTTGAGGGACTTGACAAAAACAAAGGATGATAAGTATCTCCAGCTTGTCCATCAGGTAAAGCACCAAAAGGTAAAGAAATGTAATTGGTATCGGTGTTTAGAATATAGGTGGTATCACCGTCTTCAAGTAAAGCAACCGCTTTACCATCAACGAATAAGGTATCCGTATCTCCAAAACCATAGAACTGAATATCCTTGGCTTGTGTCGAAAGACAAAGCAAAGCGAAACTAATCGTCAGGGTTAGATATTTAGTATAAACTCGGTTCAATTATAAAACTTTCAATGCTTGCTTCACTAATTCTTCAGTATTCGCATCTGGACTATTTACTAAAACTTTATCCAGAGCTTTGTTCACACTCAACTTCACAAAACCTAAAGCAATCAAAGCCGATAACGCTTCATCACGGCACGTATTGTCCGAAATTACAGATTTTTTCAATTCCAGTCCTTCTTTGCTAAGCTTATCCTTAAGATCAACAATGATTCGCTGGGCAGATTTTGCACCAATACCTTTTACTGATTTAAATCGTCCAATGTCTTCCCCTAAAATAGCTTGCACTACTTCGTCAGCAGACATTCCTGATAAAATCAATCTTGCAGTAGACGCTCCTACACCAGATACAGAAATTAATTTTCTAAAAACCTCCCTCTCTTCATAAGTTGAGAAACCATACAAAACATGGGCATCTTCCCTAACCTGAAGATGAAGGTATACTTTAGCGTTTTCCTCTTTTAATTCAGATGAAGTAATTACTGAAATATTTATAAAATAAGCCAAGCCATTAACATCAACTACGCAATGGGCAGGACTCTTCTCAACTAGTTTCCCCTTTATGTATTCAAACATTCTCTCTCTCTTTTACTTGTGCATCAACAACCGCAATGGTAACCATGTTAACAATTTCACGAACAGATGAACCCAGTTGTAAAATATGAACTGACTTTTTCATTCCTAGAAGAATTGGTCCAACTGATTCAACCTCTCCTAATTCCTGTACCAATTTGTAAGCAATGTTTCCTGACGATAAATTCGGGAATATTAGCGTATTCGCTGCTCTGTTACCCAGTTTAGAAAAAGAAAACTTCTCTTTTAACAATTCCGAATTAACCGCGAAGTTGGCTTGTAATTCACCATCCACAATTAAATCAGGATGTTGCTCGTGAATCAACCCAACTGCTTTTCTCATTTTCTGAGCTTCTTCTCCTTCAGAGGATCCAAAGTTTGAATAAGATAGAAGAGCAATTCTTGGGATCACCGAGTAATTCTTAACCGCCTTAGCCGTCAACGCAGTGATATCGCATAAATCTTGAGCTGTTGGCTCCAGGTTTACGGTAGTATCTGCGAAAAATACCGGTCCATTTTTTGTGATAGTCATGTACATTCCTGCCACCTTTTCTACTCCGTCTTCTTTTCCAATAATCTGTAGCGAAGGCTTAATTGCATCTGCGTAATTTCTAGTAAGTCCTGAGATAAAAGCATCTGCTTCTCCTAAATGACACATCATTGCACCAAAATAGTTTCTCTCCCTCATGATAGCCTCTGCTTCGTACAAAGTATACCCTCTCCTCTTTCTTTTTTCGTAAAGCACCTTTCCGAACTCTTTACGTTTCCCCTCCATTTCAAAACTTCTAGGATCGATGATTTCAACCCCTTCTAAGTCTAGCATGTGGTCTTTAATGATTCCTTCGATCTTCTCTTTAATTCCAAGTAAAATTGGAATTGCAATCCCTTCATCACGAACTACCTCGACAGCCTTTAATATTTTGTAGTTGTCTGCTTCTGCAAATACAACTCTTTTCGGGTCTCTTTTAGCTCTAGTTGATAATCTTGTCACCAACTTATTCCTCAAGCCCATTCTGTTCTCTAAATCCTCCTCGTATTTCGTCCAGTTTTCAATTGGCTTTTGAGCGATACCAGAATCCATTGCAGCTTTAGCAACTGCTGGAGAAACTACCGTGAGTAATCTTGAATCCATTGGTTTAGGAATGATATAATCACTACCAAAAACCAAATTTTTATTTCCGTAAGCTTGACTTACCTCATCAGGAACAGTTTCTTTCGCTAAACCTGCTATAGCCTTAACCGCTGCAATCTTCATCGCTTCGTTAATTCCAGTCGCTCTAACATCCATAGCACCTCTAAAAATAAAAGGGAATCCAAGAACATTATTAACTTGGTTTGGATTATCAGATCTACCCGTTGCCATGATCAAATCTTCACGAACAGCAATTGCTTCTTGATAAGTAATTTCAGGAGTTGGGTTAGCTAAAGCAAATACAATTGGTTTTGCCGCCATGGATTTTACCATTGCCTGACTTACCATTCCTCCTTTACTTAATCCTAAAAATGCATCGGCACCATTCATTGCCTCTTCCAAAGTATGAATGTCTCTATTTGAAGCGAAATATGCTTTTTGTTTAGATAACTCTTCTCGATCTGCTCTAATAACGCCTTTACTGTCAAGCATTACCAAGTTCTCTTTCTTTACTCCAAGAGATACATAGATTTTAGCACATGAAATTGCAGAAGCTCCTGCTCCATTTACAACCACCTTAATGTCTTCAATATTCTTTTCAGCAATCTCTAGAGCATTCAATAATGCAGCCCCTGAGATGATAGCCGTACCATGCTGATCATCATGCATGATAGGAATGTTAAGCTCTTCCTTTAAACGTCTCTCTATTTCAAAACATTCTGGAGATTTAATATCCTCTAGGTTAATTCCTCCAAACGTTGGAGCGATTGCTTTAACTGTGCTAACAAAATGATCAACATCTGTTGCATCTACTTCGATATCGAAAACGTCTAAATCAGCATAGATTTTAAAAAGTAAACCTTTTCCTTCCATTACTGGTTTAGACGCTTCTGGTCCGATATCTCCTAAACCAAGAACTGCTGTACCATTAGAAATAACTGCTACTAGATTTCCTTTAGAAGTGTATTTGTAAACATCTTCAACATTCTTGCTGATTTCCAAACATGGATCGGCTACACCTGGTGAATAAGCTAATGATAAATCTCTTTGTGAACTATATGGTTTAGTTGGTAATACTTCAATCTTCCCCGGTCTTCCTTGACTATGATAATCAAGTGCCTCAATCTTTTTAATTTTTGCCATAAAATGCTAAATTGAAATGAAGTATAATACTACTAATTTAAGGCCGAATAAAGAAGTCAGAAAGCCTATAAAACCTATAATTTTATTAAGAATTAACTATGAAGAAAAATTTAGTTGTTTTAAGTGGAGCTGGGATTAGTGCTGAAAGTGGAATAAGCACTTTTAGAGATCAAAATGGTCTGTGGGAGAATCATGATATTATGGAAGTCGCTTCCATTGATGGTTGGCATAAAAATCCTGCCTTGGTATTAGATTTTTACAACAAAAGACGAAGTCAATTAGCTGAGGTGGAACCAAACATTGCTCATCATACATTGACAGAACTGGAGGAATTTTTCAATGTGAACATTATCACTCAAAATGTAGATGACCTTCACGAAAGAGCAGATTCAAGTCATGTCATTCATTTACATGGCGAACTAGTTAAAGCGTGTCCTGAAAACGATAAATCTATTTCTGAAAACATTGGTTTAGATCCTATTGAAATAGGAGATTTAATGAATGGTGTTCAAAAAAGACCTTTTATCGTTTGGTTCGGTGAAGATGTTCCGATGATGGAGAAGGCTATTCGTATTATTGAAAAAGCTGATATTTTGTTGATCATTGGAACCTCAATGAATGTTTATCCAGCAGCTGGATTACATGAATACGCTCCGAATACTTGCGAGAAGTATTTAATTGATCCAAACAAAATAGCGGTTCCGAATTCAGCTATTCACCAAATTAACGAAACCGCTACCAAGGGTATTTTACTTTTTAAAAAATTAGTGATTAACCACTAATCTATGCGTATCTAATACTTTTCCATTATCAACTAAGCTAACTAAGTAGTATCCATCTTCGAATCTACTTAACTCTACTGTACTTAATTTTACAAATGGATCAACTCTATCCGTATAGATTAAATTTCCTACGATATCATAAACAACGATGTTTGGGTTGTTTAA
Source organism: Flavobacteriales bacterium (assembly GCA_965661855.1). Classification (GTDB taxonomy): domain Bacteria; phylum Bacteroidota; class Bacteroidia; order Flavobacteriales_C; family CBFIFL01; genus CBFIFL01. Next base: position 1,776 of record CBFIFL010000072.1, on the reverse strand, counting down.
TCCAGACATAGATGAATAATCTAAATTCACTATCTCATTTGCTGGATTGGGATATACGTTTACTCTTTTTTGATCTAGACTCAATTCAGCAACACCTGTTGGCGTTATATTCACTGTAATTGTCACTTCTATTTCGTCAAAAATATCATTCGCATTCTGGAATGTATAAGTAGCTGTAAATACTCCTTCACTGCTCGATTCTAAATACGCTTTGAATGTTTGATCTGTTGCTCCAGACTCAATAGTTTGAGCATTTGCTGAAACACTAGTTGCTGGATCGTAACAGTTAACTCCCCAACAAAAATAATTTGTTGCTCCTCCAATGTTAGACACCACTGATCTTTCTACGTTGATATCAACGGCACTTCCTGTTGTATTGGTAATGTACAATGGAACCGTGATGGTTGTAACCTCTACTCCTTCCCACTTCTCAATTTGACTTCCTTGTTCACACTCGATGCTTTGTGACATTAATAATCCTGAACAAGCAAGCATAACGCTAGTAATAAATGTTTTCATAGTTGATGTTAGTTTTGTTGATTGATTGATTTTTTTCGTCCGTAAAGACCTATTTAATATAGGAATAAAATCAACATCAATCAAGTATTACAATAAAGTTAGTTCGTTAGATAAAGGACAAAATTACATTTTTAGAGCTTATATATGCCTTCTGATTTGATTCCTTTTCTTTTTTTGATGATTTTTACAAAGCCTGTTTGGCCTGGTATTTGTCCAAACAATTAAAAAAACATTATGAAAAAATTCAAATTCCTTTCTTTAATAGCTATAGCAGTAGCTTTACTATCGTTTACTATTGTTGATGAGTTAAACAAAGATGTTCCTTCTATGGACATTAAAACTTTAGATGGTTCTACTTTTAATACTTCTCAATTAAAAAGTAAAGATGGTAAACCTGTTTTTGTAAGTTTTTGGGCTCAGTGGTGCACTAACTGCATCAAAGAGTTAAATGCTATTTCAGAAGTTTATCCAGATTGGGAAGAGGAAACGGGAGTTAAAATTTATGCCATTTCAATTGATAGCAGAAATCAAGAACAAGTAGGTCCGTTCGCAGCTAAAAAAGGATGGGAATATGAGGTTCTTTTAGATTCAAACAGTGATTTCTTTAGAGCTGTTGGTGGTACTAATCCTCCTTACTCTTTTATTATCGATGGAAATGGTAAAATTGTATGGGCTCATACAGGGTATCATGAAGGTGATGAAGATGTTGTGAAATCTGTTCTAGACAAATACAGTAAATAATAAGTCAATTACGATTATAAAACTCTCCTTTTCAAGGGGAGTTTCTTTTTTATACGCATGAGAAATACAATTCAAAGTCTAATCTTTTTTCTAATCACAGCATCTTTTATTAATGCTCAAGATCAAGGACAGGTAAGTGGTAATGTTCAATGGGATGCTCAATACTATCAAGAAGATACATTAATTGGTGCGCCAATTGTTCCAGAAGGAATTCGTTCTACTATGAGAGCTAAGCTTGTTTTCCAAAAAGGAAATTTTGATGCTGGACTGAGATTTGAAAGCTATCAAAAAGTGATTCAAGGTTTTGATTCTCGTTTTGATGGAAATGCAATTCCTTATAGATACGCTCATTATAACAAGGATCAATTCGATATTACAATTGGTAGTTTTTACGAGCAATTTGGTTCTGGTATTATCTTGAGATCATATTATGAACCTACCTTAGGTTATGATAGTTTTTTAGACGGGGCAAGAGTTAAATTCTCTCCTAAAAAGGGAATCGAGTTTAAGGGACTT
>CBFIFL010000071.1:0-10345 GCA_965661855.1 Flavobacteriales bacterium | reverse complement strand
TTCAATCCATGTTTTCTTATCATTCGAATATGACGATGTTTGAAGCAGCCAGCTACTTTGTTCAAGCAGATAGTTTATTGAATAATGGGGATAATTACCTGAGTATTTTGAATATCATGGCTCCAAGAGGTTTAATGGATTGGGATACTGCAAATAGTGTTGAAGAACTTGCTCAACTTAGAATTAGTGAAGATCAAGAAACGGTTAGTCTATTTAACGATTTTAACGAAACGGTTCACTTTGAACTGTTTGATCTTTCCGGAAGACTTATCCAATCTGGTTCATTTGGTTCGGGATCTACTTCTGTAATCGATAAAAAGAATTTCTACCAGATAGTTAAACTGACAAAAGAAAGTGGTCTAATTCAATCACTTACAATCAATTCTTTATAAGCATTTTTTGCAGGGCTTTTTTTCAAAGCAAAACGGTCGAAAAGACCCTTAAATTCCTTTAAAATCACTACTTTTGCTCTCTTAAATCACACTTAGATAAAGGGTTCGAAATGAGGAAAGTGAAATTTATAGAAAACGGTTCTGAAATTACTGCAGGAACAAGAGGAGCTTCTTTGGGCGTAGCTTCAATGAAAGTAGCAGCTAATAAAAAGCAAAATTCATTTTTTAAGTACTTAGATTATACGGTTGTCAATAATGAAAATCATTTATTGATGGATCCGGTTAAACATCCTAATGCCATTAGAGTAGAAGGGTTAACAAAGGTTTTTGACTATGTCGGTGATGTAGTTAGGGATACGGTGAAAAATGGAGAGTTTGCATTTGTACTAGCAGGAGATCATGGATCAGCTGGAGGAACAATTGCAGGTATCAAAGCTGCTTTTCCAAATAAGCGTTTAGGAGTATTATGGATTGATGCTCATGGTGATTTACATTCACCTTATACATCGCCTTCAGGAAACATGCATGGTATGCCATTGGCAACTGCATTGGCAATGGATAATTTAGAGTCTAAAGTGAATGATCTCTCAGATGAAGAAGCGAGACTTTGGGGAGATTTAAAGAACAAGTACGGAATTGCTCCAAAAATTAATCCTGAAGATTTAGTTTTTGTTTCAGTAAGAGATACAGAGAAGCCAGAAAATGAATTGATGGCTAGAAATAACATTAAGAATTATGAGGTTGACGAAGTTCGTGAGAAGGGAGTTGGTCAAGTAATTGTTGAGATTGATGAGCGATTGAAAGATTGTGATATGATTTACGTTTCATTTGACGTAGATAGTATGGATCCTTCCATATCAATAGGAACAGGTACACCAGTTCCTCATGGTTTATGGAAAGAGGAAGCTTTAGAATTATTAAAGTCATTCGCCGTTCACAAAAAAACAGTTTGCATGGAGTTTGTAGAAATCAACCCATGTTTAGATGATAAAGGAAATGTAATGGCAGAAACAGCTTTCGAAATTTTGGAAGAAGTAAGTGCTGCATTAAAAGAAGAATAAGAATGTCTGCTATACAAGAAAAGACCTTAGAAGAAGTTTTACAAGATGATGTTATTCAAGTGCTGAATGACATGTATTCTATTGAAGAAACTACCATTAACTTTCAAAAAACAAGAAAGGATTTTGAAGGAGATTTAACCGTTGTTGTTTTCCCTTATTTGAAAGCAGCAAAAAAAGCTCCAGAAATGGTTGCTCAAGAAATTGGGGAGTCTTTGAAAGAAAAATCAGCTTTAGTGGCTGATTTTAATGTTGTAAAGGGTTTTTTAAATCTTAAAATTGCTTCTGATTCTTGGATGTCTTTTTTCGAAGAGAGTTTCAAAAATGAGAACTACGGTATTCGATTTGATGCTTCTACTGCAGGACACAAAATGGTTGAATACAGTTCTCCAAATACCAACAAGCCTTTACATTTAGGTCACGTTAGAAATATTCTTTTAGGTTATTCTGTTTCTCAAATTCTTGCAGCGAACAACAATAAGGTTGAAAAAGTTCAGGTAATTAATGACCGTGGAATTCATATCTGTAAGTCTATGCTGGCTTGGCAGAAGTTTGGAAATGGCGAGACTCCAGATTCGTCAGGAATCAAAGGAGATCATTTAGTGGGTAAATACTATGTGCAATTTGATGTTGCTTATAAGGCTGAAGTAAAAGCTTTAATTGAAGCGGGAAGAACGGAAGAGGAAGCAAAGAAAGAAGCGGCTATTTTATTAGAGGCTCAAGAAATGTTGAGACAATGGGAAGCTGGAAACGAAGAAGTGGTTTCACTTTGGGAAACAATGAACTCGTGGTGTTACAAAGGCTTTGATGTTACATATAATGATTTAGGAGTTCACTTCGATAAGTTGTACTATGAATCAAATACATACTTGTTAGGGAAAGAACAAGTAATGGACGGAATTGAAAAAGGAGTTTTCTTTAAAAAGGAAGACGGTTCTGTTTGGTGTGATCTAACCGATGAAGGTTTAGATCATAAGTTGGTGCTTCGTTCTGATGGTACTGCTGTTTATATGACGCAGGATATCGGAACAGCAATCGAAAGATTTAAAGATTTTAATATTGATTCATTAGTGTATACAGTCGCTGATGAGCAAGATTATCACTTCAAAGTTTTATTCTTGATCCTTAAGAAATTAGGGTACGAATGGAATGAAGGTTTATATCACCTGTCGTACGGAATGGTAGACTTACCTTCTGGAAGAATGAAGTCTAGGGAAGGTACTGTTGTTGATGCGGATGACTTGATGTCTGAAATGAGAGCAACTGCAAAAGCTAAATGTGAAGAGAAGGAAATTGGTGCGGATTATCCTGCTGAAGAGCTAAACGATCTATATAGAAAACTAGGTATGTCTGCTTTAAAGTATTATTTACTTAAGGTGGAACCTAAAAAGAGAATTACTTTCAATCCTGAAGAATCGATTGAGTTTACAGGTAATACAGGACCTTCGATTCAGTATTCGTACGTAAGAACAAGATCGATTGCTAGAAAAGCAACAGAGAAGAGTATCGATTTTACATCAGTAGATTTTGACTCTGTTCACTTGCATGATAAGGAGATTGAATTATTGAAATTATTAAAGGCTTTCCCAAAAGTTGTTTCAGAAGCAGCTGGGAAATATAGTCCTGCACATGTAGCTAATTACAATTATGAATTAGCAAAAGAATTTAACCAATATTACGATCAAGTAGGTATTCTAATTGAGGAAGATGAGAATCTGAGAGCATTTAGAATTAACTTATCTTTGTTCGTAGGAAATGTATTAAAAAACGGTATGGCCTTACTAGGAATAGAGATGCCAGAAAGAATGTAAACTTATGTTTGATAGTTTAAGTGATAAGTTAGATAAAGCCTTCCATGTCTTAAAAGGAAGAGGAAAGATTACAGAGATTAATGTTGCCGAAACGGTTAAAGAAGTGCGTAGAGCACTTTTAGATGCCGATGTTAGTTTTAAGGTAGCTAAATCATTTACGAATAGAGTTAAGGAAAAAGCGATTGGTCAAAACGTAATTACTTCGTTGAATCCGAGTCAATTAATGGTGAAGATTGTTCACGATGAGTTGGCTGATTTAATGGGTGGTGAGCAAGTTGAAGTCAACTTGAGCACTGATCTTACGGTAATTTTGATTGCTGGTCTTCAAGGTTCAGGTAAAACGACTTTCACTGGAAAGTTTGCGAATTACCTAAAAACAAAAAAGAATAAGAAACCATTATTAGTAGCAGGTGATGTTTATCGTCCGGCGGCAATTACTCAGTTAGGGGTATTAGCTGAGCAAGTAGGTGTTGATATCTACAAGGAGGAAGAAAACAAGAATCCTGTTGAAATTGCAAAGAATGCAATTCAGCATGCTAGAAGTAGCGGAAACAATGTTGTTATCATTGATACCGCGGGTCGTTTGGCTGTGGATGAAGCAATGATGAATGAGATTGCTGATGTAAAATCTGCAGTTAATCCACATGAGATACTATTTGTGGTTGATGCCATGACTGGTCAGGATGCTGTAAATACTGCAAAAGCTTTCAACGATAGATTGGATTTTGACGGAGTTGTATTAACAAAGTTAGATGGTGATACTAGAGGTGGAGCTGCTTTATCCATTAGAGAAGTAGTTAACAAGCCGATTAAATTTGTTGGTACTGGAGAAAAAATGGATGCATTAGATCCGTTTTACCCTTCTAGAATGGCAGATCGTATCTTGGGAATGGGAGATGTTGTATCTCTTGTTGAAAGAGCTCAAGAGCAGTTTGATGAAGAAGAAGCTAAAAAGCTTCAAAAGAAAATTAAGAGTAACACTTTTAATTTCAATGACTTCTACAGTCAAATTCAACAAATCAAAAAGATGGGTAACGTCAAAGATTTGATGGGTATGATTCCAGGTATTGGGAAAGCAATGAAAGATGTTGATGTAGATGATGATGCATTCAAGCATATTGAAGCTATCATCTGTTCGATGACTCCTGCTGAGAAAGAAAACCCTAAGTTGTTAAATGGTTCTAGAAAACAAAGAATTGCGAAAGGTTCTGGTTGTTCTCTTCAAGAAGTAAACAAACTGATTAAGCAGTTTGAACAGACTTCAAAAATGATGAAGATGATGACAAACAAAGGCGCAATGTCTAAAATGATGCAAGGATTCCCAGGAATGGGAGGTAAAGGAATAGGTTAGTTGTTAGGACCTAGTGTTTAGGGAGGTTATCTTCAACCACTAATCACTATTCACTAAGCACTTATCTTATAACGAAATACTAAGAAAATGAAGTTAATCGACGGTAAAGAAGTTTCAGCTAGCGTAAAAGCGAATATCAAGAAAGAAGTAGATGAATTTGTTTCTGGTGGAGGTAAACAACCTCATTTAGCAGCTGTTTTAGTTGGTAATGATGGAGCAAGTAGAACTTACGTTAATAGCAAGGTGAAATCTTGTGAGCAATGTGGTTTTAAATCTTCTTTAGTTGAAGAAGAAGCTGATATTACTGAAGACAAGTTGATCAGTATTATTGAAGGATTAAATAATGATCCTGATGTTGATGGTTTTATTGTTCAGTTACCACTGCCTGATCATATTGATGAAGAAAGAGTAAACCTTGCAATTGATCCTAAAAAAGATGTGGATGGTTTTCATCCGATGAATGTTGGGAGAATGTTGTTAGGACAAGAAACATACTTACCTGCAACTCCTTATGGAGTAATGCAATTATTAGAATACTATAACATCGATACGGTTGGTAAGCATTGTGTAGTATTGGGAAGAAGTAATATTGTTGGAACGCCAATGAGTGTTTTAATGTCAAGAGCTTCTAACCCAGGAAATGCAACCGTTACACTTTGTCATTCTAAAACAACTAACCTGAAAGAACTTTGTCAATCTGCTGATATCATTATCGCGGCAGTTGGTAGACCAGAGTTCTTAACTGCTGATATGGTAAAACAAGATGCAGTAATCGTTGATGTAGGTATTCACAGAATTGAAGATGCTACAGCTAAAAGAGGATTCAGATTAAAAGGAGATGTGAAGTTTGATGAAGTAAGTGAAAAAGCTTCATACATTACTCCAGTTCCTGGAGGAGTTGGTTTAATGACCGTTGCATCTTTAATGATGAATACATTGAAAGCAGCTAAACAACAGGTTTACAAAAACTAAGACATTGAAAGTAAGTGCTAACATAGAGGCATTAGCAGATTTAGATCTGATAAAAAAAGGTGAAAGACTTCCGGTTATGGAGGTCTTTTATACTATACAAGGAGAAGGTAGAAATGCTGGAGCTCCTGCTATTTTTATTCGTCTTGCAGGATGTGACGTTGGTTGTCATTGGTGTGATGTAAAAGAATCATGGACAGCAACTGATCATAAAGTTTATTCCATTCAAGAACTGAAGGATGAGATTTCTCAATATCCATGTAAGAATATCGTTATCACTGGAGGTGAGCCTTTAATGTATAAGCTAGATGTATTGTGTTCTAGTTTAAAAGAAGACGACTACCTATTATGGATGGAGACTTCAGGCGCATATGAATTAAGTGGTGAATGGGATTGGATTTGCTTATCACCTAAGAAAACGAAATTACCAGTACAATCAGTGATCGATCAAGCTCATGAACTTAAGTGTATTGTCTTTAATCAATCTGATTATGACTTTGCAGAAGAACATGCTGAAAAAGTTGGCACAAATTGTGAATTGTTTTTACAAGTAGAGTGGAGTGTTAAAGAGAAAAGATTACCATCTTTAATACAGTATGTAAAAGATCATCCGAAATGGAAGATCTCTACACAAACACATAAATATTTAGATATTCCTTAAAACTGAAATATGTTTAGAATTAACAGTCTTATCGTTTTATTGTTATTAGTTGTAAGTCTTGGTGCTCAGCAACATGTTCCAAATAAAAAAGCATTCAAATTATTTGAGCAGGGTCGTACTTCATTTGACGGAATGAATTATGAATCAGCGATTTACTTGTTTGATCAGGCGATCTTAAAAGACCCATTATACTGTGATCCTCACATGATGAAGGGAATGGCTTATGTGGAGCAAAGGTTTTATAAAAAGGCTATCGCTAGTTATGAGAGAGTGATTTCGATTGATCCTTATTTCTTTCCAAACATCTATGAAGAATTAGGTGGATTGTATATGAAGCAGGGTGATTATGAGAAAGCAGCCAATCATCTAGAAACTTTCGTTAGGAAGTTTAATCCTGAACCTAAAATGAGAGCAAGAGCGAATCTATTATTAGATAATTGCTTGTTTGCAATGGAGTCAATGAAGACACCGGTTGATTTTGAAGTAGAAAATTTAGGTCCTACCGTGAATTCACCTTACCATGATTTTTCACCTTTTATGACTCCTGATGATGAGTTCTTGTATTTCTCAAGAACGATTCCTGATGAAAGAGCTGTTGACGGTCAGCATGAGGATTTCTATATGTCTAAAGTAACGAAGGATGGGTTTTTAGAAGCAAGAAACGTGGGTATGCCGATTAACTCATTGGTTAATGAAGGAGCAATTGCTATATCTCCAGACGGACAATTTATGATATTTACGATCTGTGATCGATTTGGTAATTATGGAAATGAAAGACAAGGTGTTGGGACATGTGATTTATTCATAGCAAAGAAACAAGGTAACAGATGGTCAAGAGCTAGAAACTTAGGTGCGACGGTTAACTCTCCAAAGTGGGACGGACAACCATGTTTAGCATCAGATGGGAAGACACTTTATTTTGCATCAAAACGATTAGGAGGAAGAGGAAAGTCAGATATCTTTTATTCTAAAATTGGAAAAGACGGATGGTCTAAGCCTCAATCTGTAGGAAGTATTATTAATACTCCAGGAACTGAAATGGGGGTTTTCATTCATCCAGATAATCAAACATTGTATTTCACTTCAGACGGACACGTTGGAATGGGAGGGTTTGATTTATATATGTCTCGTAGAAACGATAATGGATCTTGGGGGAAACCAGTTAACTTAGGTTATCCAATCAATACAGAAAAAGACGAGATGAGCCTATTTGTTGACGCAAGAGGTCGATTAGCTTATATCAACTCAGATAGAGAAGGAGGATACGGATCAGAAGATATTTACAGATTCCCAATTCCTAAATCAATCGCTCCTTATCCAACAACATTTATGAAAGGATTGGTTTACGATAAAGAGACTAAAGATTACTTAGGAGCTAGTTTCGAATTGATTGACGTTGAGACGGGTAATGTAGTTGTAGAATCACAAAGTAATGCTGAAGATGGAGAGTTTATAGTTTGTCTTCCTTTAGGTAAAAACTACGCACTGCATGTGTCTAAAGATGGTTACTTGTTTTACTCTGAGAAATTTGAGTTAAGTACAGGGTCTTATGACAAACCGTTTGCCATGGATGTCCCGATGACTCCAGTTAAAGAAAATGTTGATGTGGTATTAAATAACGTATTCTTTGATGTAGACAAGTTTGATGTACTAGCAAAATCAGAAGCGGAGTTAGATAAATTGGTTGAATTCTTATCCAACAATAAAGGCTTAACAATTGAGTTATCAGGACACACGGATAATCAAGGTTCTGAGGCGCACAACTTAGAATTATCTTTATCTCGTGCCAATTCAGTTAAATCTTACATCGTAGCAAAGGGAATTGAAGAAACAAGAATCCAAACCAAAGGATACGGATCTAGCAAACCAGTTGCTTCAAACGACACAAAAGAAGGCAGAGCTAAAAACAGAAGAACGGTGTTTAAGATTGTTGCTTTGAAGTAGGGTTTATGTCAGACTACTGCGCCTTCGGAATGGCAATGCCAGGCCGTTCTTACCAATCAACATCAAGTTCATACAGGTATGGGTATCAAGGTAGTGAGAAGGATGACGAGGTCTCTGGAGCTGGAAATAGTTATACAACCTTCTATAGACAGCTTGACCCTCGTATTGGTAGATGGTTATCCGTTGACCCTATGACGTCAGCTATGCCATGGCAAACTCCATATAACTCTATGGATAATAACCCCATTTCTTTTAACGACCCTCTAGGAGATTGGGTTAAAGGTGCTGGCCTTAAAAATAACCTCACAAAAACTGACAGACAGAATGATGCGGAGATGTTTGCAAAAGAAACAGGAGGAAATATTACGCATAATGTTAAGAATGATACTTATACTGTTGATTATGTCAGTGGTTCTCATGATTATGTAGATTCTGATGGCCAAACAAACGTTATAATAAATACGAGTTCTAAGACATTTGATAGTAAAGGAGCGTTTGAGCAAATTTCAGAAGGACTTGGGAGGATTCCAGGTGCTATTAGGTCTTTTGAGAAGGGAATAAATGATTACATGAAAACAGACCCTACTGGTTTAGGGAAAATTAATACTAAAGAAGGTAGTACTGTACATAATATAGCTAAAGGTGTTGCTGGACTTAATCCGTTATGGTCTGTTCCGAATGCTATTTCAGTTTTAACTATCGAAGAAGATTTTTATGGAGACAAGGCGGATAGTAAATTGGATAAAGGTCTAGCTGTATTTTCAATTATAGCACCAATGAATCCAGGAGCTGGTACCTCTAAGGCTTTATTAAATAAGCAAACTGTTGGAAAAGTAGCTGACGGTGTTAATACAGCAGTTCAGTTTGCGAATGACGCAGGTTTATTAAATGATTTAAAAAAGTCAGATAATGCTAAATAAGACTAACATAAATAAATATATTATATTTTTGATGTTGATATCCTGTACACGATTATCTACAAAAGATAATAGGAACAATGATTTTACTCAAATTTCAAAATATTATCACTCTGGAAACTACGATAGTTGTATTATTGTAGCAAAGAAATATTTATCAGAGGGTGATAGCTCTTTTTCTCTCCTAAACTTAATAAGTTCAAGTTATTTGGCTTTAGAAGAAGACTCTTTAGCATCTTATTATGCAGATATTTCTTTATTGCATAATAGAGCTCAGTCAATACCATATTGTAACAAAGGGATTATCTTGGATAGGAAGAAGGAGCATGTAAAAGCACAGGGTTATTATTTAAAATCGATTAAGAACGATAGCTCCCTTGCACAAGCCTATTCTAACTTAACCTCAAGTTATATTTACTCTGCAAAATATGATTCAGCAGTTTACTATGGCGAAATAGCCACAGGAATGGCGAATATGAGCCAAGATAAAGCAATACTTTGTATTGCTTATCATTTTGTCGGTAATAATTCTAAAAGAGACTCTTTGTTGCATGTTCTTGAAGAGGAGAACTATATTAATATTAGTTCATTAAAGGACGTTATAACGGGGAGTTAGCTATCCTGTTTTGTATGATGAAATTCGAATTTAGTCTTTTCCAAATGGAGGTAATTTGTACTATTTTAAAATACTCGTTTTTCTTTAAGGTAAAATAGAATTGTAAAGCACCTTCTTCTGTTAAGAATGTTAAGTTGTTGAAGTTTCCATCTTTACCAAAGAAAGATTTTGGATTAAGAATGTAAGGTTGACCATTGTATTCCATTAGAGTTAGTTTTATTTGAATCAAATCCTCAACGTTGAAATCAAGTTTTGTATTCTTCATATCAATTTCAATAGAGCTTTTTGTAATTCTTAAAGTACCGATAGTTTGAGGCTTATTTTTTCTGAGCAAAATGAGTGTAGTAAATCCAATTCCTATTGTACATAAAATAAGTAAGTTGCTGGCTTCTATTATGATTAATAGTATGCTTAGAGATAAAGTAATTAAAAATAACCAAGCTTTTAATTTAGAAACTTTATTTGATTTTGAATGAATATTGAGTAATAAGGACATAATCAACAAATTTAATGTATATACTGTATTGCACTGCACAAACCAACTAAAATTACCGTTTTTGTACTGCCAAAATTGGCAATTATTTAAATGTCAGTTATTTAGGGAGAGTACTTAGAGTTTGAACAGA
>CBFIFL010000070.1:0-10438 GCA_965661855.1 Flavobacteriales bacterium | reverse complement strand
CTCATCATCATAAATATCAGCTGTTGATTGCGTAAAGCTTAAGTTGTAACCACTTCCACTTGCTGAATAGTTGTCAATTAATACTGCAAATACTTGACCTGAATAGGCTGCAATTAAAGGTTCGTCACCTCCGTTAGTGCCTCCGTTAGCTCCAGTAACACCACCTCCACCATAGTAGTTACAACTAATTTCTAAGCTAGCATCGGTATAGATATCAGCACAGGTTGAACTGGTAATGTCATACACTGCCCAGTCATAATCATTGCTTAGATCATTAGGAGTAATAGAGAAATTTAAGTCTCCGTCACCTTCAACAGTGAAAGTGTACCATACTGAATTTGTTTCTCCTCCTAAACAAGAGTTTAAACCATCCACTTCATCTGGCATTAAACCAGTTCCTACATAACTGTTTACTTCATCATACGTTCCATCACAAACAGGAATAGCTCCTGGACAATCTTGTGGTCCTAATGGAGGCTGTACCGCTGGGTTGTTATTGAAGTCAATAGACCATGATTCTAAAAATCCTCTTGTTCCTGTAAAACGATCACGAATACAAAGTTGCCATACTCCGTCTGCATTTTGACCATTGTTCACAGAGTACATTGCTCCTCTAGGAATGAATGTTCCTGTATAAGGATCTGAACCAGAATCCAGAACTAAGGAAGCGTCTTGTTCAAAACAAGTAGAGGTGAAACCTGTGTTTCCCCATATTCCAAAATCCATTTCTGTTAAGGCGAAAGTTGTTCCATCCGGAGATACAAGAGACACTTCTAATTCACCAACCCATCCATGATTGATGCTCAAACAAACAGTACCCAATCCAAATATTTCGTCAATGTTTCCGACTCCGGCAACAGTTAAATCATAACATTCTGTGGTACCATCATCCGAAATACTGTCACCCGGAGTATCACTAAAAGTTTGAGCGTTACTGAAAGTAAAACTCAAGATTACAAGTAGGAATAATATATATTTCATCACGTTATTGTCTAAGCTCTTTTTCTTTTCTTAAAATCTCTCCATACAGCTCTTTGTTATCCGTTGAAATACAGATAGAACTGAAATCAGTGTTATTCGCTAATAATATCTCACGAATTGAATCTGGCGAAATATGCTTTTTTGAGTTTAGCATAACGCTGGCAACATTTTGCCTTAGGTCAAAGCTTAAAACATTTACGTTTTTTAATTGATTGATTTGATTAGTGATGATTGAAAGCTCCTCAACAGTTTTTACTCCTTGAACGCTGAATTTAACAGTCTCCATTCCGTCAATAATCTTAAGCCCTTTAAATACTAGAGATTGCGCATTTAGACTGTTTGTAAAACCGAACATTAAAACAATGAATGTAATACCCAAAGCTCTTTTAAGTAAAAGAATCATAAAAAGTTAGTTAAGTGCAATTAAATATAATATAAAAGCTTTGAAACTAAGTCTTTAAGTTATTTTACTATCGAAACATTGCCGTAGTAGAAGTGGCTATCTGAGTTTCCATCAACTAGAACTAACTTCCATACGTAAACACCTTCTTGCGATATTATAGTAGAACGACCTTGATAACATCCATCCCAGAATTCGTTATAGTCAGTACTGTTAAAAATCAACTCTCCCCAACGATTGTAAACCCATAATTCATAACCATCATTCTCCACTCCAGTTCCCAATGGTTTCCATGTATCATTGATTCCATCTCCGTTTGGTGTAAATCCATTAGGAAAGAATAAAATGAATCCATCCAGTACAAAAACAGTATCAGTCAAGGCATCAATACAACCAAATTCATTCGTTACTGTTTGACTAACTTCATAAGAACCTGGTAGATTGTATTCATGTGATGTGTTAGCTAAAGTTGAACTATTCTCATCAGAGAAATCATCACCAAATGTGTAAACATAAGTTATAGCCCCTTGCGAGGAATCAGCAAAATGAATAGTTGGAGCAACTGTACTGGTTATTCCTGGAAGAGGAGTAAATCCTGCGGTAGGAATTGGATTAACAGTGATTAAGTTAGAATCAATGTCACTTGTAGTACATCCGTCATCTGTTGTTACGGTAAGACTTACATGATAAACACCGGTATCAGGATAAATGATTTCAGGTGTTTCTAAGGTACTGGTCTCTCCATTTCCTAAATCCCATGCATATGAAGTCCCTAAATCTGTATTTAGATCAAAAGCAACAGTTAAAGGCTGGCAACCTTCTTCTAAATCCGAATTAATAAATACAGTTGGATTAGGGTTTATAACTACTTCAATGCTATCTTTAGCATCAATAGAACAACTATCACTAGCTCCAACAAAATACCAAACGGTGTTTGAAGGTTTTACATTAATAACTTGGTTTGTATCGTTAATTACTTCCCAATTGTAGTAGTACGGACCTCCGTTACCTTGACTAGCCATAGAGCTTAAGTCTATAGAGTCTCCAAAACATAATTCTGGAATGGTAGTTATTTCAACTTCCAAAGCTGGATTTACTCCGACAGTAATTGTTTCGGTATCAGAAATACAACCAAGGATATCGGTTGCAAAAACAGTATAGTTAGTCGTTATTAAAGGATTAACAGCTTGAATAGCTTCTGTGCTCATGGTAGCATCGCTCCATGTATATGAATATCCACCATTACCTCCAATACCAACACCTGAAATATTGATAGTTTCTCCATAACATATGATTTCCGTTCCGTTCGTAATAACCTCCACAGGATCCGGAGAGTCAATCACTCCAGAAGATGAAACTTCACATCCATTTGCATCAGTTAAGGTTACGCTATATATTCCAGAGGGTAAGTTTTCTGCAATGGTATCTGTTCCTCCGAAAGGAGACCAGATTACGGTATACGGTTCAAGTGCATCCTTGATGTTAATAGTGATTTCTCCATCAGTAGATCCTGAACAAGATGTATTTGTTGCAATTAAGTTTTCAATTGCCGGTGACGGAGTTTCATAAACGGAGATAAATCTAGATTCTTGACATCCATTTCCATCTTCCACTATCACTTGGTAATCCATTGGAGCTAGACCGTTTGCGATAGGAGTGTTTGCTATGTTAGGATTCCACATGTAAACGTAAGGTGTAGTACCTCCTTGTGTGGTAATATTTACTGATCCATTATTCAGACTACATGTAGTAGGGAAGGCTGTACTAGAGACTGTTAAAAGATCTGGTTCGGTGATAAGGAAGTCCTGAGTTAATAGACAACCATTTGCATCTGTTAAGTTTAATGAATGAATTCCAGGACTTAAATCCGTTGCTGAAGAACCATTGTTTCCAGTAGGAATCCAGTTATAGAAATAACCAGGAGTTCCTCCGCTGATGTTAACATCAATTCTTCCAGAATTAAATCCGTAACAGTCTACGTTTTCAATGGTGTAAGTAAACTCAAGAACAGCTGGTTCGTCAATTACGATTGAAGTGGAATTAAAACATCCATTGGCATCTGTAGCAGTAATATTATAGGTACCAGCACAAAGATTAGAAGCATTGAATGTTGTTTGACTTAAAGGATCATCCCAAGCATATGTAAAAGGAGCTGTTCCTCCACCTACAGTTGCCTCAGCAGATCCATCACATAATCCGTTACAACTTGGGTAGTCGAAGTCTGCGATTGCAACTGCTACAGGTAATGGTTCGTTTACTGTTTGACTAAAAATAGCTGTACAACCTGCGTTATCTGTTACTGTTGCTGTGAAATTACCTCCTGCTAATCCTATTGCTAATACACCAGTTTGATTTGCTGGATCATTCCATAAAATAGTATATCCTGGTACACCGCCACTAACTGTAATTCCAATTGATCCAGAAAAGTCTCCAGAACAGTCATTGTGGGTTACAGAAGCAAGTTCAACATTAGGAGCTGCAATATCAGATACTGCAATGCTCTCTTGATAAATACATCCGTTACCATCAGTAATTTCTACTATATAGTTAGCTGCTGTAAGGTTACTTGCTTGGTTTGTAATTTGATTGTTGATATCGTTCCATTGGTAAGCGTAAGGTAAAGTACCTCCAGTTACTGTTACTGTTGCAGAACCGTTACTTCCTCCACAATTTGATGGGGTAGTAGTTGAGGTTAAACTGATCGCACTTGGTTCAAAGACTTCAACAGAGTCTGTCATTAAACAGTTGTTAGCATCTCTAACTTGAATACGACTTATTCCTGCACATAAGTTTGATGCAGTGCTCGATTGTTGAAGAGCTGGATCATCCCATAAATAAGAGTAAGGAGAAGTTCCTCCTGAAACAACCACTGTTGCCGTTCCATCACATTCTGAGATACAAGAAACTTGAGTCGCAGAAGTGGCAAGTGCTAATTCTGGAGCTTGATCTATAGACTCTGTGAAAGACGTCATACAACCGTTTGCATCAGTTACATCAACAGAATAGGTTCCGGCACATAAGTTATTAGCTCCTTGGTTTTGTTGTCCAAATGCATCATTCCATAAGTAGGTATAAGGAGTTGTTCCTCCTGCAACGGATACTTCTAAATATCCACTGCATTGTCCATAACAAAGAGCATCTGATTTCAATCCTAAACTAGTGCTTAATACATCTGGTTTTCCAACGGTACCACTAAGAACTCCAATACAACCATTTCCATCAGTAATGGTTACTGAATATGTTTGTGCACATAAACCTGTAATTGAGTCTAAGCTTTGGTTAGCCGGATCATTCCACGAATAAGTATATGTTCCGTTTCCACCAGTAGCATTCACTTTTAAGGCCCCATCACATGATTCAAAACAAAGTGTATTGTAAGCATCTACACTACCACCAACTGCTGTTGGAGAACTTACATTTATGGAGTTCAATGCGGTACATCCATTCGCGTCTGTTACAACAAGTGAATATGAACCTGAACTTAAGCCAGTTGCTGTAACTGAAGTTTGACTGCTGGGATCATTCCAGTTATATATATACGGACCAACACCTCCAAATGTAATTCCGAAAGCAGTTCCATCACTTGATCCTTGACATGAAGTCTCGGTCGCGTTTAGCACAGTGTATAAAGAATCAGGTTGACTTATATCAGCTATGGCACTTGAAGTACATCCGTTAGCATCTGTAATAACAATGGTATAAGTACCAATATCTAGGTTGCTCGCAACGTTTGTTATCTGCACGCTAGCATCATCCCATAGATAAGTAAATGGACCTGTACCACCGTCTGCTACAGCTTCAATGTAACCATCAGCAACTCCATAACAAGATACATTTCTGTAGCTTTCGATACTTGCTGTGGCTCCAGCAATATCTACTACTTGAGCTGTGTCAGATCCAGTACATCCATTAGCATCAGTGGCTATAACAATATAACTTCCTGAAGGTAATCCGGTAGCTGTTGCGTTAATTTGGTTGAAGCTATCATTCCAAGCATAAGAATATGGAGCGCTACCATTACTAGCATTCGCCGTGATTGATCCATCAGGGTTTCCACAGTTAGCATTAGAAATTGTTGAGCTTACTGAAATTGCAACAGGTTCGTTTAAACTTACAACAGTAGTGTCTTTACATCCATTTGCATCACTAACAATTACTTGATAAGCTCCGTTACAAAGCCCAGAAACAGAAGACATAGTTGAGTTACTCGAATCATCCCATTGATATGTATATGGGCTAGCACCACCACTAATAGAAGAGGTGATAAATCCATCACATAAACCAAAACAACTTGGGTCGTTTTGTGTTAAAGTTGTTGATATTTGACTTGCACTAGCTATAGTGATTGTTTCACTTAATTGACAACCTAATGAATCGGTAACTTGAACGGTATATATTCCTCCAGGTAAATTGCTAATACTAGCACTTGTGCTTGCTGAGGCATCATCCCATAAGTAACTTAAAGGAGATTCCATTCCTGCCGCCGAAATAGCCAACTGTCCATCTGAATAAGCAAAACAAGATTCATCTTGCTGGTTAGAGATAGTAAGAACTTCGTCGTTTACGTTGGAAACAAATACCGAGTCACTAGCGATACATGAATTGGCATCAGTAACAGTTACTGTGTACCAAGCTTCTGCTAAATTGATTGCCGTTGCCGTAGATTGACTTCCAGCATCATTCCATGAATAAACGAAAGGACTAGGTCCATTTGAAATACTAACGCTTGCTTGACCTGAAGCAAGATTACAAGCTGCGTCAGAAGAACTTAAAGTCATTATGATTTCATCTGGTTCAGTTATATCTACAGACAACGTGACACTACATGAGTTTGCATCACTTACAATTACTTGATGATTTCCTGCACACAAATCACTAACCGAAGCTGTAGTATTTCCATTAGTCCATGTATAAGAATAAGGTGATGTTCCAGAGTTTGCTAAAACAGTAGCCGTTCCATCACAAACACCGTAGCAAGAAGTATTTCCTGAGTTTGAAATAGCTGCAACTAAAGCTGTAGGTTCATCAATAGTAACCGTAGTATTAGCTGTACAACCAAGATTGTCAGTAACAGCAGCGCTATAAGTACCTGCTGCAAGATTTGATGCAGTAATTCCAGTTTGAGCTGAAGCATCATCCCAAAGTATTGAATAAGGTGTTTGACCTCCATTTATTTGTAAAGTTGCTGTTCCACTTGCTGCTCCAAAACATAAAGCATCGGTGTAATTTTGAACGGCTACAACAGGACCTGAAGCATCATTTACAGTTACATCCAAACTATCTTGACAAGCGTTGGCATCAGTTACGATCACTTTATATGTTCCAGAGGAAATGGCACTTGCACTTGCTGTTGTTTGGTTTGAAGGATCATTCCAAAGGTAAGTGAAAGGGGAGTCCCCAGAACTCACTACCACAGTTGCTGAACCATCATTATTTCCACAATTTGCATCAACTGTAGATGAAGTAAGGCTTATGGCAGTAGGGTTAGTTAAAGAAATAGCTGCAGTATTAGAACAACCGTTAGCATCTGTAACAGAAACGGAATAACTTCCTGCAATTAGCCCACTAGCTGTATTCGTACTTTGTAAACTTGCATCATCCCATAAATAGGTGAATGGAGATGTTCCCCCACTAATTGAAACGCTTGCTGTTCCGTCAGCGTCTCCATTACAGCTTGGATCTGTTCCAGTTGTACTTAAAGTTAATGCTCCTCCTGAAGTAATGGTATAGGTTTCACTAGAAGTACAACCCGCATTATCAGTCACTGTTAAAGTATAAGAACCTTGACAAAGATTATTTATACTTGTTCCGTTTGAAGCACTTGGATTATCCCATAAGTAAGTATATGGAGAGCTCCCTCCACTTACAGATACAGATAAAATTCCGTCACATGCACTTGCACATGATTCATTAGTTTGGTTATCAAGAGTAATTACAATTGCACTTGGCTCAGCCACAGTACCATTCGTAATTATAGAGCAAGCATTATTATCTACAACAGTCAAATTGTAAGTCCCATCACATAAATTAGAAGCAGAAGCTGTGGTTTGACTATTACTGTCATCCCATGAATAAGTATACGGAAGTGTTCCTCCTGTTACTGTTGAACTTAGCGATCCATCACATGCAGCATTACAGTTAGCATCATTAGATGAAATGGTAACTGCTAGAGCATCAGGAGCTGTAATGGTCACACTAGTAGATGCTGTACAACCATTGGCGTCAAATACAGAAACATTATATGTCCCGGCAGACAAGTTAGTGGCTAAACCTGTATTTCCAATTGCAGGGTCACTCCATGAATAGGTAGTAGGAGCTACTCCATTTGTTACAGTTACTAAAGCATTACCATTTCCTTGTCCGTTACAAGTTTCATTTCCACTACTAGCAAGTGTTAATCCAACTTGAGCTGGCTCAATTAGTACAACCGTTTCAGAAGACGTACACCCGTTGTTGTCGGATACAGTTACTATAAACGTTCCATCTCCAAGATTGATAGCCGTTGCTGTTGTTTGAGCACTGGCATCATCCCATAAGTAGGTATATGGACTTGTTCCTCCTGTCGCAGATACTGTAATATCTCCATCTGTATCTCCAAAACAAGTTGGGTTGTTTTGACTATCGACAGAAACGGTAGGACCTCCAGAATCGGATACTGAAACAGACTCTGTTATTACACAGCCGTTAGCATCAGTAATGGATACGGTATATGTTCCCGAAGCTAAACCTGTAGCAGTTGCTGTACTTTGTGCATTGGCATCATTCCATAAGTAAGTATATGGTCCTGTTCCTGCACTAACAATTACCGTTGTAGATCCATCACTGTTTCCACAAGTAGCAGATGTACTAGTCGTTGTTGCCGTAAAAGTTGGTTCGATAATCGTTAAAGATTCGTTATCAGTACAAGAATTGGCATCGGTTATTGTTAAGACATATGTTCCAGAACAAAGGCTGCTAGCATTTGCTGTGGTTTGATTAGCTGCATCATCCCATGAATAAGTGAATGGACCAGTTCCTCCTGTGATTGTTGAGTTTATCGTTGCATCACAATCTGAAGGACATGAAATTCCACTTGAACTAAGTGATAAAGCGATAACGTTAGGTTCAGCAATAACAATACTCTCACTTGCCGAACATCCGTTACCATCGGTTACGGTTACATTGTAAGTTCCTGCACAAAGATTACTAGCTGTTGCAGTTGTTTGTGCACTTCCATCATCCCATAGAAAAGTATAAGGAGTAGTACCAGATACTATGTTTACGGTTGCATAAGCATCGCAAACGCCGTTACAGCTAGCATTATTTCCGCTAGTAGTAATGGTTGGACTTCCAGAATCAACTATTGTTACAGGTGAATTTGCAGAACAACCATTCGCGTCAGTAACCACAACATTATATGTCCCAGCTGCTAAAGCACTTGCGGTGGCTGTTGTTTGAGTACTAGGGTCATCCCATGCATAAGTATATGCTGTAGTACCTCCACTTACAGAAACACTTGCATCTCCATTACTAGCTCCACATGTTGGTGCATTGGAAGATGTAGTTAATGTTAAATCACTTGCTTCAGTTAAGGCTTGACTTAATGTCGTAGAACATCCGTTGGCATCAGTAGCAGTAACTGTAAATGAACCAGCGCTTAATGCAGAAGCATCTTCTGTTGTTTGAGAACTTGGATCATTCCATGCATAAGTATAAGGACTTGTTCCTCCACTAGTTGTAATGTTAATGGTACCATCGCTTCCTCCGAAACAGCTCACATCTGTGTATGAATCAAGACTAGTAGCAATTGCACTAGGGTCGGTTAAAGTAACTGAAGTAGTATTTTGACATCCGTCACTATCTGTAGCAGTGAAATTATAGGTCCCAGAGCTTAATAAACTTAAGTCTTCACTAACAAAAGATCCATTCCAGTCATATGTGTAAGAACCTGTACCACCGCTTACCGTAACATCAATACTTCCATCAGATGCACCAAAGCAATTCGGATTATCTTGACTTACAACGCTAATAACTATTGCTGTACCCTCTGTAATAGTTACACTTGCAGAAGAAGAACATCCACCAGCATCCGTAATCGTCACATTGTAAGATCCAGCACACAAAGAAGAGGCAGTAGCAGTTGTTTGACTAGCACCGTCATCCCATGCATAAGTAAAAGGACTTGTTCCACCGGTCATCGCAGCCGTAGCACTTCCGTCGCAAACGCTGTTACAGCTTGCATTGGAAGAACTAGAAATACTTGCAGTTCCGCCACTACTTGAATTAACACTTACAGCAACAGTACCTGTACAACCGCTTGCATCTGTAACAGTCACATTATAACTTCCAGATCCAATGTTGGAAGCTGTAATCGTAGTTTGGGCTCCGCCATCATCCCATAAATAAGTATATGGACTTGTACCACCTGATACACTTGCTGTTGCTGAACCATTGTTTTGTCCACAAGAAGCATCAGAGCTGGTAGCTGTAACACTTAAAGCTGCAGGATTCGTTAATGTGGAAGCAGCAGTACCTGTACATCCGTTTGCATCAGTTGCGATTAAATTATAGGTTCCAGCTGATAAAGAACTTGCTGTAGCGGTCGTTTGACTGGCTCCATCATCCCAAGCGTATGTATATGATCCAGATCCACCACTTACTGATGATGCTATTGATCCATCAGATGATCCGTTACATAATGGATCAGAAGGTGTTAATACTGGCACGATCACGGTTCCTTCAGTTAAAACTTCCGTTGAGGTTTCAGTACATCCATTTGCATCAGTAACTGTTAAAATATATGTTCCAGCGGCTAAAGAAGTAAGGTCTTCACTAGTCTGTGAGTTATCCCAAGAGTAAGAGTAGGCAGCTGTTCCACCAGAAACAGTAATGTCAATTGCTCCAGTTGAAGCACCATTACAATCAATGTTAGTGTTTGACGAACTTATTGCTAGAGCATTTGGTTCTGAGATACTTACTGAATTCACAGCAGTACATCCACTCGCATCTGTGACTGTTACATTATATGTCCCTGCTGAAAGACTAGTGGCAGTTGCTGTAGTTTGAGCACTTCCATCA
>CBFIFL010000069.1:0-10714 GCA_965661855.1 Flavobacteriales bacterium | reverse complement strand
TTAAACAGCGTTAAGTGCTTGATTAACAATGTTGTATGGGTGGCGGAATTGGTAGACGCGCTGGATTCAAAATCCAGTTCCCTGGGGAGTTCGGGTTCCATTCCCGCTCCAGGTACTAAACGGGAATAATCGGAGAAATCTGTTTTATTCCCGTTTTTTTTATGCTTATTTTTTACTGATAATGAAGGGATTACGCTGAAAATTGAATTTATTCTTGTGGTTCGATAATCGTCATTTTTGAAGTCATATAGAATCCCGTCCGGAAACACCATTTTTTGAATGCTTCTCTTTACCTCCAAATTGCCAGAACCCCACAATTCAGGGAGTTTTAGGGAATATTTCAATGATAAATCAATGGCTTTTTCAAGGTTCGATAAATTAAAACCGTTGCTATACAAACTTTCCTCAATTTGATCCTCACGGTGATCCTATACCAGATAAAAATGGAAAGATTATTCAAAAATTTGAGAAAACGCTAGATAAAGTTGCATCAGGAAATGAAGTCGTGATGGTTGGAGTAAAGGATCATTCACCCAAATTTTTGAAATATATAGAAAGCCTTAGATTAAATTTAGGAGAGAAAATATCAGTAGTTAATATTATTGATTATGACAAATCTTATGTAATTAAAACAGTAGATGAATCAGAAAAAATTATCTCTCACCAAGTTTGTAAAAATATAATTATTAAAAATGACGATGAATGAAAAATTAGAACAAAAATTACTCTCAAAAAAAATCAAACCGACCACCATGCGGTTACTGGTGTTGCAACATCTCATGCAACGCTCTAGTGCCATTGGATTAACCGAACTGGAAAATTCCTTTGAGCGAGTTGACCGTACCACTTTGTACCGTACCCTAAAGACCTTTGAGAAAAGTAAACTCATTCACAGCATTGATGACGGAACAGGGGTTCCGAAATATGCACTTTGCCTGGAAGGATGTGAGTGCAATCCCGAAGACCTACACGTTCATTTTCATTGTACCGCTTGCAAGGAAACTTTCTGCGTTACCCAAACCAGTGTTCCAATGGTACAATTACCTGTCAACTTTGAGCTTGCTGAAATTAATATGGTGATAAAAGGAACATGTGGAAACTGCAACAAGTAAAGATTGCAATGGTATTGCACAAAATTATTCATTACATTTGTATCGGATGAAATTAATATCTGTCATATTAGCTGTTTTAATGTTATATCTATCAGGAATGCCCTGCGATGATGTAGAAGTAGCCGACAATGATGGAACTGTAACATACGCTCTGGCACAAGACGGTCACGATCATGATGGCGATTCTCCCGAATCAGATGGCTGCTCCCCTTTTTGTGTTTGCCATTGTTGCCATACACACATCGTTATTCCTAATCATCCTCTTACAACATCCGTAGCTGTCCATAATAATCAGGACAAGCCTTCTTATTATCAGGATTTTTATCCAAACGGCATTATCTACGCCATCTGGCGACCACCCCAATCCGCTTAATCAGTCTTTTTGAATCAAAGCTGCCTGTTGACCTTCTGGTTAATAGCGAAATCAGTATATGCGTATTCAAAGGCGGATTTTCTTATAGCTATCAAAGCTGGTAGCACAAATTCAATTTTAACATTGGCATAATGCCACAAGCTGCTGTTTCTGAAATATCAGGAAAGGCTTGATAAAGTATGTATAATTATGATCAATCAAATAATATCGTTCTCGATAAAGAACAAGCTGATCATTGGTTTGCTCACCCTTGCACTCATCATTGGGGGAATTTGGAGCATAACCAAAGTTCCGCTCGATGCCGTACCGGATATTACCAATAACCAGGTACAGGTCATCACACAAGCACCGAACCTGGGTACAGAGGACATTGAGCAATTCGTTACCTATCCCGTAGAGGTGGCAATGGCCAACCTTCCGGGCGTGACGGAAATTCGTTCCGTTTCCCGTTTCGGACTATCGGTAGTGACCATCGTTTTTGAAGACGACATGGAAACCTACCTGCCCAGACAACTGGTAGCTGAAAAACTCACGGAAGTCAAAGGAGAAATCCCGAAGGGGTTCGGTGAGCCTTCAATGGGGCCAATTTCCACCGGATTGGGGGAAATATACCAATATACGCTGGAGGTAGATTCAGCCTACCGGAACCAGTATTCCGCTGCCGACCTGCGTACCATGCAGGATTGGATCGTCCGCAGGCAAATGGCAATGGTTCCAGGAGTGGTAGAAGTCAATGCCTTTGGCGGAAACATCAAACAATATGAAGTAGCCGTTGATCCGGATGAACTCAAAGCTATTGGGTTAACCATTTCAGATATTTTCACAGCCCTTGAAAAGAACAACCAGAATACCGGTGGGGCTTATATAGAAAAAGACCACTATGCCAATTTCATCAGGGGTGAAGGTCTAGCCCGCAGTTTAAAGGACATTGAAAATATCGTCATTACCAATATGGATGGCCTGCCCATTACGATAAAGGACGTAGCAAAAGTACAGTTCGGAAGTGCAGTACGATATGGTGCTTTTACCAAAGACGGGAAAGGAGAAGCAGTTGGTGGTATGATCCTTATGCTGAAGGGAGCCAACTCAAATGACGTAATAGATGCGGTAAAGAATCGTGTCAAAGACATTCAGAAATCTTTGCCAGAAGGCGTAACCATTGAACCGTTTTTAGACAGAAGTGCCTTAATTGCTAAAACTACAAGCACGGTAAGCCAGAACCTTATGGAAGGAGCATTGATTGTGATTTTTGTTCTGGTCTTTCTACTTGGAAACTGGAGAGGCGGTTTGATTGTAGCCTCAACCATTCCCCTTTCGTTATTGTTCGCCTTCATCCTAATGAATGTTTTTGATGTTTGGGCCAACCTGATGAGCCTGGGGGCTATTGACTTCGGGATAATAGTAGATGGGGCGGTGATTATTGTGGAGGGAACCGTATTTCTGCTACACGACAAAGTGTTAAAGAAACAGAATATTACGGAAAAGGTGAGAAATGAAGTAGCCTATTCTGCGTCCAGTAAAATGATGAATGCTGCCTTCTTTGGACAGCTCATCATCCTCATTGTATTTATCCCTATACTGGCCTTAGAGGGTGTGGAAGGAAAAATGTTCCAGCCAATGGCACTCACCTTCATGTTTGCCATGATAGGCGTAATGATTCTCTGCCTTACTTATGTTCCCATGATGTCAGCCTGGTTTATCCGCATGGGCAACAAGAACAAAACCTCTTGGGGCGACCGCTTTGTGATTTGGTTGGAGAACATCTATGAACCCACACTGGGCAGGGCATTAAAAAGAGCCAAATGGGTAATTGTTTCATCGGTAGTATTACTCGGTTTGGCGGTATTCACTTTTACACGTATGGGTGGTGAGTTCATTCCTCAACTGGATGAAGGAGACATTGCCTTTCACATTATCTTGAAGCCTGGTAGTTCCTTGTCAGAATCCATCGAGACTTCTACTAAAATTGAGAAAATTCTCCTTGCTGAATTTCCGGAAATCAAGCACGCCATGACACGTTTTGGAGTGGCAGATGTCCCTACTGATCCGATGCCGATGGACATTGGAGACTGCTTTGTGTTGCTGAAACCACAGGATGAATGGGTATCGGCTGATAGTAAGGAAGAACTCGTTGAAAAAATGAAAGAGGCCGTAAGTGTGGTTCCAGGAGTAAATTATGAGTTTACACAGCCCATTGAAATGCGATTCAACGAACTGCTTACCGGAGTAAGGGAAGATATAGCCGTTAAATTATTTGGTGAAGATTTAGACATTTTGGCTACCAAAGCCGAAGAAATGGGCAAGATTATCTCTACTGTTAAAGGAGTAGCTGACATGAAAGTAGAAGCTACCAGTGGGCTGCCACAAATGACAGTCAAATATAACCGGCATAAACTGGCACAGTACGGCATTCATGTGGAAGACCTCAATACTGTTGTTCAATCGGCTTTTGCAGGAGGAAAAGCAGGTGTAATCTTTGAAGGGGAAAAACGCTTTGACCTGGTTATCCGTCTGGATGAACAGCATCGCAAAAGTATTGATGATCTTAAAAACCTGTACATCAATTTGCCCAATGGTTCACAGATTCCACTGAAAGAAGTAGCGGACATCAGCTACCAGCCCGGCCCTATGCAAATCAGTCGGGACAACACCAATCGCAGAACGTATGTGGGCATCAATGTCAGAGGACGTGATATAAAATCCCTTGTCGAAGAAATCCAGCAAAAATTGGATGCACAGCTCGACCTTCCTCCGGGATACTATATAAGGTATGGCGGTGCATTTGAAAACCTGGAACGTGCCAGTAAGCGATTGCAGATAGTCGTTCCCATTGCACTTGGATTGATCTTCCTGCTCATTTTCTTCGCTTTAAAATCATTCAAACAATCCATGATGATATACATGGCCATTCCATTGGCAGCTATTGGAGGCATTTTCTCTTTATGGCTACGGGACATGCCATTCAGTATTTCCGCAGGTGTGGGTTTTATCGTTCTCTTTGGTGTAGCTGTATTGAACGGACTGGTGCTGATCAGCGGATGGAACGAATTGAAAGAGGAAGGCATGAGCGATTTGAATGAACGCATCCGTTTAGGGGCAAGAAGACGAATAAGACCAATCTTGCTTACTGCATTAACAGATGTGTTGGGCTTTTTACCAATGGCGGTATCTACTTCTGCCGGAGCGGAAGTACAGCAACCATTGGCAACTGTAGTAATTGGCGGAATGATAACGGCTACTTTATTGACATTATTTGTGTTGCCAATTTTATACCGTTGGGTAGAAAGCAGAAGTACCAAAGTATCTGTACCAAAAGCTATAACTGCACTACTACTTGTTGGAGGCCTTACTCTCTTTTCATCCGGTGAACTGAAAGCACAAGATGTAAACAGTAAAACCATTACCACTTTAGAAGAAGCTGTTACCATCGGATTATCGAACAACGGCAATGTGCAGGTGGCCAAAACTAATGTTGAATTGCAGGAACAGGGAAAAAAAGCAGCCTTCGATCCGGGCAAGACCAATGTGGGTGTACAATATGGACAATACAACAGTTTTGAAAACGATTTTGCCTTTAACCTGAACCAGCAGTTTGATTTTCCAACGGTCTATACCAACCAGCACAAACTGGCAAAGGAAAAGACGGAAGGAAGTCAGATGCAACTGGCGGTAACGGAGAACAGCCTGAAACGGGACATTCGCCAAAGCTGGTATCAACTCGCCTATTTAAGAGAAAAGGAAAAATTGCTGTTGTACCAGGATACTATTTATGGACGGTTTCTTCATGCAGCCACTATTCGTTATGAAACGGAGGCTACCAGCTATCTGGAAAAGGCAGCAGCAGAAACCAGGGTAATGGAAATCCAAAATGCACTAAAAATCATTGTATCGGAGATTGCCATACAGGAAAAACAGCTTCGTATCCTATTGAACGATACAACTGGAATCCAATTTATGCCGGATGCCTTAACTGAAAGGACTGTGGCAAGCGTTCAGGATTCCGCTCAACTGGCCAACAATCCTTTGCTGGCTTATGCCAAGCAGCAGATTGATATTGCTGGTGCTGAAAAATCAGTGCAGTCGTCTAAAATGTTGCCGGGCTTTTCCGTAGGGTATTTCAATCAGTCATTGATTGGCAGTCCAACTGCAAACGGAGATATTGCCGGAGCCTCTACCCGCTTTTCAGGTGTTCAGGCAGGTATAACGATTCCCCTGTTTTATGGCTCTTACAAGGCAAATATAAAATCTGCCAAACTCAAAGAGCAAATGGCGGAAACCAATGCCAATTACTACTCAACAGTTCTTCAGGGACAATATGAACAGCAGTTGCAGGAAGTACTGAAATATCAGGGTAGTTTGAGTTATTACAGGGACAAGGCGGTTCCACAAGCGAACCTGATCATTGGCAATGCTCAAAAGAGCTTTGAGAACGGAGCCATAGATTATGTAGAGTATTTCCAAAATCTGAATCAGGGGCTGGAACTAAAATTCAATTATCTCAATACATTAAACGGGTACAATCAGGCCATTATCAACCTGGAATACCTCATTGGTCAATAACTAAAAAACTGAATATTATGAAATCGAATATAAAAACATACATTCTGCTGTTCGCAGCAAGTCTATTCATAGCAGCCTGTGGCAATTCCGGGCATAACGAAGAAGGACATGAACATGAGAGCGGTGAAGAATCCGAACACCATGAACATGGCGAAGGACATGAAGAAGAAGTCCATTTTTCGGAACAACAATTTCAATCCCTTGCCATGAAGGTAGATACTTTGCCTTTTCGCAACATATCTTCCTATGTAGAAGCCAACGGACAACTGGAAGTGCCTCCGCAAAACGAAGCTGCGGTTACAGCTATCATTGGAGCGAATATCACCAGTATCAAGGTCATAGAAGGCGATAAGGTAAGAAAAGGACAGATATTGGCGTATTTAAGCCACCCTGACCTCATTAAGCTACAAACCGACTATATAAATAGCTGGAACCAGCTTCAATATCTGGAAAAGGAATACCAGCGACAAAAGAAACTCTACGAAGAAAAAGTGGGATCCGGAAAAGAGTTTCAGAAAACCCAGACCGACTACCAGTCTATGAAAGGAACAGTAAAAGGTTATGAGGCACAGCTAAAATTGATGGGGCTGAACCTTGATAAAATGCTGAAAGGTGAGTTATATGAACAGGTTCCGTTGGTTAGTCCGCTTGACGGCCATATCCGCTTGGTAGAAGTAAAAACAGGTCAGTACGTGCAACCGCAAACCGAAATGTTTGAAATCGTGAATATTGACCACATTCATGCCGATCTAATGGTGTTTGAAAAGGACATACACAAGGTAAAAGAAGGGCAGAAAGTTAGATTTTCCATTGAATCCTTACCTGAAAAGGAATTGGAAGCTACCATTTATTCCGTTGGCAAATCCTTCGAGCAAGACCCCAAAGCGATACATCTTCATGCAGAAATTGAAAACAAGGAAGGCTTGTTGATACCCGGTATGTATGTGAGGGGGCGGATTATGATAGATGATGTACAAAGCTATGCCTTGCCGGAAGCCGGTGTGGTGCGGGAGGGCGACAAGTATTTCATTTTTACTGCCAAAAAGGAAAATGATAATGGAAAAACCGAATGGGCATTTGAGCCGGTAGAAGTGATTGCCGGAACGAAAGACGATGGTTGGATTGAAGTTAAACTGCTGAAACCATTGCCAAAAGCAACAAAGGTGGCCTGGAACAATGCCTATTACTTATTGGCAGAAATGAAAAAAGGTGAGGCGGAGCATAGTCATTAATTCAAAAAATATTGACCGATGAAAGATTTTAAAGATAGATTTAACAAACTCCTGATTGACAAACTTGGTGTCAATCAGGAGGACATTAAACCCAATGCAAAATTTACCGAAGACCTGGGAGCTGATTCGCTGGATATGGTAGAACTCATTATGGAGTTTGAAAGTGAATTTCAGATAACCATACCTGATGAGGATGCAGAAGGCATCTCTACGGTTGGGGATGCAGAAACGTATTTAGTGCAAAAGATGAGCAATGATTGACTTATTAGCCGGAAGCATATTGTTGAGCATCATCCATGCAGCTATTCCAAACCACTGGATACCGGTGGTAATGATAGGCAGGGCAGAAAAATGGAGCAAAAAGGAACTCATAGGCGTAGCAGCCATTACCAGTTTTGCCCACACCCTCAGCACCATACTGCTTGGTGTGGTAATCGGACTTGTCGGGTATAAACTATCCAACACCTACCATGTCATCACCGATGTGGTGGCTCCGATGGTGTTGGTGCTTATGGGTTTAATTTATTTCTCCCTATCGCTCAAACACAGCGACCATGAACATTTGCCGTCACAGGAAAAATTAAGGAATAAGTCAAAACCAGCCATCATCATTACCCTGGCATTGAGTATGTTCTTTTCTCCCTGTCTGGAAATAGAAGCCTATTATTTCACTGCCGGAACACATGGAAAGCTGGCGATAGGGTTGCTATCAGCAGTTTACCTGCTGATTACTGTGACCGGAAGTATCTTGCTTGTTAGCCTTGCCAGTAAGAGCATTGAAGAATTCAAATGGCATTTCCTGGAACACCATGAAAAAAAGATAACCGGAATAGTGCTGATCGCACTGGGGTTGTTATCGTATTTCTTTAAACATTGATATAGTATGAGTAAAAATTGTTGTAACGAAGCATCGAATAACGAACCGGGCAAAAATTCCTGGTTCACCAAATACCGCCCTTATTTCCCGGCAGTGTTCAGTTTTGTATTGTTGATAACCGGC
Source organism: Flavobacteriales bacterium (assembly GCA_965661855.1). Lineage (GTDB taxonomy): Bacteria > Bacteroidota > Bacteroidia > Flavobacteriales_C > CBFIFL01 > CBFIFL01. The sequence continues at coordinate 2,437 of CBFIFL010000069.1, read as the reverse complement.
ATTGTACTCGACCAGGTGAGGCCGGACATCTTCAAACAGGAATTGCAGTTGCTGGTGTATGGTATAGCTTACTATGCCGTTGGAAAACCCGTTATATGGAAAGCATTGAAAAAGCTCTTTACAGCCGATCTGTTCAATGAATTTTTCCTGATGAGTTTGGCTACTATCGGTGCATTTGCCATTGGCGAATATGCCGAAGGTGTAGCGGTCATGTTGTTCTATACCGTTGGAGAACTCTTTCAGGAAGCAGCCGTGAACAGGGCAAAACGTTCTATTGAATCCCTCCTTAAATTACAGGTGGAAGAAGTTACGATCGTAGATAATGGAAAAACAGCAATAAAGCATCCTAAAGACGTTGAAATCGGGCAGGTCATACAGATTAAATCTGGTGAAAAAGTAGCATTGGACGGTGAGCTACTTACCGAACATGCAGCGTTTAATACCGCAGCCCTTACCGGTGAATCCGTTCCCGATGACAAGAAAAAAGGCGATACTGTGTTAGCAGGCATGGTTAACTTAAATACGTTGGCAGAGATAAGAGTTACCAGTAAATACGAAGACACCAAACTCTCCAAAATTCTGAAACTCGTACAGGAAGCCACTACGAGAAAAGCTAAAACCCAACGCTTCATTACCCGTTTTGCCAAAGTCTATACGCCCATTGTGGTGTTTCTTGCTGTGGCATTGACTTTTCTGCCTTACTTTTTTGTGGATAGTTATGTCTTTAACGACTGGCTGTACCGTGCGCTTGTCTTGTTGGTTATTTCCTGTCCTTGTGCATTAGTTGTGTCCATTCCGCTCGGATATTTCGGTGGCATAGGTGCAGCATCCAGAAACGGTATCCTGTTCAAAGGCTCCAATTATCTTGACCAAATAGCAAAGATTGACACGGTAGTGATGGACAAAACAGGAACATTGACCAAAGGGATTTTTGAAGTGCAGAAAGTCGTTTCAGGTGAATTGGATGAAAAGGATTTTGTAAAAATGGTGGCAGCGTTGGAAGCCAACTCCACCCATCCCATTGCACTGGCCATTGTGAAATATGCAGGAGAGGCTTACAAAGAAATTTCGGTGTCGGATGTTGAAGAAATATCTGGACATGGTCTGAAAGGAAAAGTAAACAATAATGTAATGTTGGCAGGGAATGGAAAGCTGCTCGACAAATTCAATGTATCATTTGATAAACAGCTCAACATGCCAACCGACACTACCGTATTAGTAGCTGTAAATGGTGAGTTTGCTGGTTACATAACCATTGCTGATACTCTTAAAGAAGATGCAGAAATAGCCATAAAAACCCTACATCAAACAGGTATTAAAGAGGTCGTAATGCTATCAGGAGATAAGCAGGCAGTAGTAGATAAAATAGCTGGTCAATTAGGTTTGGACAAAGCGTATGGCGGCCTGTTGCCAGAAGACAAAGTAAAAGAAGTTGAGCGACTGCAAAAAGAGGGGAAACTTGTTGCCTTTATTGGTGATGGCGTGAATGACGCTCCGGTTATTACCATTGCTGATGTAGGAATGGCAATGGGAGGTCTTGGAAGTGATGCTGCCATTGAAACAGCCGATGTCGTGATTCAAACCGATCATCCTTCTAAAATTGCTACTGCTATCAAAATAGGTAAAGCAACCAAACGTATTGTGTGGCAAAATATAGGACTGGCCTTTGGCGTGAAGCTGATTGTTCTGGTATTGGGAGCTGGCGGATTGGCAACTATGTGGGAGGCTGTTTTTGCTGATGTAGGGGTAGCGTTGTTAGCCATTCTAAATGCAGTAAGAATACAGAAAATGAAGTTTTAATTCATTAAACATATCGTTGTTTTCTGTTATAATGGTGAAATTATCTAGGCGAAAAATAACAATAGGAAGCAAGGATTATAGCTAATTCTTCTTCCTATTTAGCTCAAATAATCAAGCACTTTCTGCTTTAATCTAACATCTCCACGACCATTGGAAAGTTCCTTGTATTGCATCAAGATGAACGGCATAGTTCTAACAGTGCCACCGAATTCCATTTAGTGACAGAAATTTGATTTTCAAACATTTGCCAAAAAGAAAGATTATTGGTAAATGTTTGAAAAATTATCTGATTCATTGGGCAAGTCTTTTGAAGATGTTAAATCAAGGGAGCTACCAACGTAGATCCTTTGATTTTGTCTTAGAACCATTGCCTTTAACAAGCAATAATCTTGTGATTTATCGAACCGAATAACATCAAGATAATTACTTGTTTTTCAGTTCAATATAGAATTGTGGTCGTAGATAACCCCATTCAGGTAATAATCGAAAAAAAACGAAAAAAGCCTCTAAAACATAATGTTTTAGAGGCTTTGTACTCGAGGGGGGACTTGAACCCCCACGTCCGAAGACAATGGATTTTGAATTCTATTCCGTACATCTCGCTAAAATTTATAAAACTTCGAAATGTAATAAACAT
>CBFIFL010000068.1:0-10848 GCA_965661855.1 Flavobacteriales bacterium | reverse complement strand
TAAATTAAAAACAAAATATAAACTCTTGGCTACGTGCAGATTTGAAAACTCCGCTTTTCAAATCTGCACTACGCATAGCCGGGACGTTGGCAAACATAGAATAAATGGAAATAAAAATATTCGGAATAATAGCTCCAATGATTATAAACTTCATTCTTCTTTATAACAGAAAGAAAAAATGGGCTTTAAGTAAATATCGTTGGTATTTCGTTTTAAGTCTTTCTATACTAGGCGTTTTTATTTACAAGTTGACAAATAATGAATCACTTGATGGAAGAACCAAATTAGCAATATGGGGGCTGCTGACTCCTTTAATTTTTACACTTATTGATGTCACCTTTAGAAACTACAGTAAACAATTACATAATAGAGATTTATATCTATGGTTAAGAGGATCGAATGATATTGACGATTCAAAATTAAGTGGCGGTAAACATGTAAAAGGAAGTGACAGGATTTTATCAATGTTATTATTATTTACCGTAATATTCCTCCCATTAATAATTTTAGTTTTTAAATAAACCTAATTAATAAAGCTCAAGTAGGAAGTTAAAAGAATAACGATTTGCCAACAATAGCTATACGTAATGCGGGCAGAGGTGCTAAATTGAAGTTTTTAGCTTCTAATCCGCTCGCAGTTTTTATATTTATGAAACGAAAATTAATAAATATAAAAATGACTTGCTACCCTTTGTGCAAGATTGAAAGCTGTTGCTTTTCAATCCCGAACTACGCATAGCCGGGACGTTGGGCTTATTTAGAATAATGATAAAGAAATTATTATTACCATTAATCACTACTTTTTTGCAAGCTACCATTCTTGTCATAACTCATAATACCCTCTACTATTTATTTCCAATCTTTCATGAATCAATTGGATTTGGGCTGACCATTCAATATACTGCCATTCTATTTCTAACCTTAATTTTTCTATTTAATTATTACCTAGAGTTTTTTAACAAAAATCTATACACCATAACTTTCATCCTTATGGGTATTGTAAGCATATTCCCAATTATGGCAATTGACTACAGACCATACAGATCTTTGTTATTGATAACTCTTGCTTTATTTGGGTTTTTATCCTCAATCATTATAAAGAGATTGAAGAAAAAGAAAGACTAAGACAAAGAAGTAGATTTTTTTCATATGAGACAAAAGGCACCACCACGTGTTTATTTGGTGCTTTTTTTGTATTTTTGGTACATATAAAAATAACATGGGACAAAATGACTCTTATTAAAAAACTTGACAAACTACCTCCTAAAAAAGAAGAAATAGAAACGCTTAATATTTTACGTCAACTAAGTAAGTCATCAACTGCATTGGGTGAATTAAAAGGAATTGCTAAGACAATTCCCAACCAAGCAATGCTTATAAATGCAGTAGTCCTACAAGAAGCTAAAGACAGTTCGGAAATTGAAAATATTATCACAACACAAGATGAATTATACAAAGCTCTTTCGACTTCTAATAATCAACCATTACAAATTAAAGAAGTAATTAACTACAGAAAAGCAATATTTCTAGGTGCTGACATAATTAACAATCAAGGATTTTTAAGACAGAAAGATATTGTTGAATTACAAAAGACCATTATCGAAAATAATGCTGGAATTCGAAATATGGCGGGAACTGTTTTAAAAAATGACAAAACAGGAGAAGTCGTTTATACACCTCCACAAGAAAAAGACGAAATAATAGATTTACTTTCAAATTTCCTTGACCATTTTAATATTACAGATACAGAGATATCTCCTTTAATTAATCTAGCCATCTTACATTATCAATTTGAAAGTATTCATCCTTTTTATGATGGAAATGGAAGAACTGGGAGAATATTAAACATTCTTTACTTAATAATAAACGGACTATTAGATATCCCTATTCTTTATTTAAGTTCATACATCAATGATCATAAGACTGAATATTATAAACTGTTAAACAAAGTCAACAAGAATGGCGAATGGGAAAACTGGATTATTTATATGCTCAAAGCAGTAGAAGTAACTTCTAATAAAACAGTTGAAAAAGTTAATTCAATTAAGGGTTTACTTGAAAAAACAATTCTTGACGCTCAAGAAAAAGCAACTAAGGTTTACCGTAAAGAATTAATTGAATTACTGTTTGAACACCCTTATTCCAAAATAGAATATGTGGTAAAAAGACTTGGAGTTGAAAGAAAAGCAGCATCAAGATACTTAAAACAATTGGAAGAAATTGGAATATTAGAATCTCAAAAAATAGGACGAGAAACTATATATATCAACACTGAATTGATAGAAATATTAAAAAGAAACTAAGCCCAACACCATGTATAATGCATACCCTTCAGGATCCGCTCCATACACAAACCGTCACATACCTATCTAACAATCACCTTATTCACTACTATTAACAAAACCAACTATATCCTCAATTTGTTCGGGTTCAAACCATTCAAATCCTTCACGTTTAAACCATGTTAATTGACGTTTCGCGTATCTTCTTGTGTTTCTTTTAATGAGTTCAATCGCGGTAGTTAGATCATGCTTTTTATCGATTAAATCGAAAATTTCATTGTAACCAACTGTCTGCAATGACTTCAATTTTTTAAAGGGGTATACGGATTGAACTTCGTCTAGTAAACCATTTTTCATCATGATGTCTACACGAAGGTTAATTCTATCGTAAAGTACTTTTCGATCTCTGTTCAACATTACCTTAACGGTGTCGAATGATCTTTTTGATTTTGCTTGATCTAGAAAAGAGGAGTAGGGTTTATTTGCTTCCAAACAAACTTCAATGGCTCTTGTTAATCTTACCGGATTTTGTTGGTCAACTTCTTTGAAGTATACAGAGTCCAGCTCTTCCAATTTTTCTTGCAGACCTTTTAAGCCCTCCGTTTTTTCTAATTGTATTACCTGATCTTTAACTTCAGGACTTACGGTAACGAATTGATCTAAGCCATCATATATGGCTTTTAAGAATAGACCTGAACCTCCTGTAAGGATTAAATAATCATGGTGTTCAAACAATTCGTTGATAATTGGAATGGCTTCCCTTTCAAATTGTCCGGCTGATAAAGGTTCGTGAATACTATGTGAGTTGACAAAGTAATGCTTTACTTCCGCCATTTCCTCAGAGGTTGGCTTAGCGGTTCCAATCGATATTTCTTTGTAAAATTGTCTGGAATCTCCTGAAATAATAGGACATCTAAAGTGCCTGGCTAATTCAATACTTAGAGCGGTTTTTCCAACTGCGGTCGGACCAGCAAGTACGATTAACTTTTTAGACATGATTACATGTATTCAGAAAAGTCGTGACTATCGAAATCAATATCATCTAATGATTCCATTTGAGGTTCATCATCGTCGATACTTGGTAAATCATCTAAGAAATCATCAGCTGATAAAGTAGCCATTGGGTCATCGTATTCTGGAGTTTCACCAACCTTACGTACACAAACCGGGTACTCTAACATTTCGTTTTCTTCCTCTTTTTTATTGATCACTTCTAAAAAGAAAGTCTTACAAAACAGAAAGTCATACACGTAAAACATTCTATCCCCAAGACCTTCGATATGATCAGATATTTTAGAATCTTCCATTAAAAAAGGTTTCTCATCACCTTCTCCTAAATCCTCTAAAACAATTTCTTGTCCTTTATTCCATTCAGCATCACTCAAATAAAAGCTTCCTAGCTCATTGTCGTTAAAATCATAAGCGTCTTTAATCGTCTCATGAAGTTCTAAGAAAGTGTTGTCTGCTTTTACTTCAACATCTCTAAATACTTCTGTATCCTGCTCCGCTATAACTCTGATAGATAATACTGACATGGTAAAAAATTTTAGTAAAGATACAGGATTAATATGGAGCGTTCAAGCGTAAATCGACGAAGGGTGTATGAGTCTTAATCCCAGTATTGAGAAGAAGTGGCAATGTTTTTATAAACGGAATTGGAATCCGCTTTAAATAAACGATAGTAGTTGGTGAAATTAGCCTCATAATGAATGATGAACTGCGGATTTGGAGCAGGTTCCTTAATCATCTCAGACTTAAAATCTTCATGACTTTAAACTTAGTTAAATATTTACAGTAGTTTTAAAGTGGAACAAAAGTCATTATGAAGAAAACACTTAAACGCACATTCAAACGAAACAGTCACGCTTCGTTTTTTAAGTCACTTGCCGGTTTTGGAAGATCTTTAAATCGTTTTTACGAAAACAGGAATCATGATGTTTATAGTAATGGGGAGTTTAGCATTCTAAAAAAATTGTCTCAATTAGATCCAAAGTTGATTATTGACGGAGGTGCAAACATTGGTAAGTATTCAAAATTGACACAAGAAGCTTGTCCAGGAGTAAAGGTTTACGCATTCGAGCCTGTGTCAGCTACTTTCGACTTACTTATTGAAAATGTTAAAAGTTACCAGTCGGTTGTTCCGGTAAAAAAAGGATTGTTTAAAGAGGAAGGGGATTTAGAGATAAATCTATATTCATCGAATACCCATTCATCTATTGTGGATATTCAAGGTCTTTCTTATGAATCAACCGGTAAAACAACCATAGAATTAGTAAAGGGGGATGACTTCTTTAAGAAAGAAGGTGTTGATTCGATTGATTTATTAAAATTGGATTTAGAAGGAGTAGAGCTGGATGCGCTTTACGGTTTTGGCGAAATGTTGGATCAAGGAAAAATCCGAATGATTCAATTCGAGTATGGTTATATCAATATCACAACAAAGCATCTGTTGATAGACTTCTATAAGTTCTTTGAGAGTAAAGGTTATGTGTTAGGTAAGATATTTCCTAAGACTGTTGAATTCAGAGAATACAAGTTTAAGTACGAAGACTTTTTGGGTCCTAACTTTATAGCAGTCCGCAAAGACGATACAGAGCTAATCAATTTATTAAAATCGAAATAGATTCGTTACCGAATAGAAACAAAAAAGGCTGTCAATTGACAGCCTTTTTATTTTACCAGATCTCTCTGTTTAGATCGAAGTTTTCTAAGTAATCTCCAACTCTTCTTAGGAATGAACCTCCTAACATACCATCAACCACTCTGTGGTCATATGACAATGAGATGAACATCTTATGTCTGATTCCAATTACATCTCCAGTAGGTGTTTCAATAACAGCTGGTTTCTTTTGAATGATACCTGCTGACATGATAGCTACTTGAGGTTGGTTGATAATAGGAGCTCCCATTACGTTACCAAATGAACCAACATTAGTGAAAGTAAATGTACCACCAGCGATTTCGTCTGGAGATAATTTATTGTCTTTAGCTCTTTTTCCTAAATCATTAACCGCTCTTGTGATACCGATTAAGTTTAAGTTATCCGCTTGCTTGATTACTGGTACGATTAAGTTTCCTGATGGTAAAGCAGCAGCCATACCTAAATTAATATCCTTCTTCTTAATGATGTTTGTTCCATCAACAGATATATTAATCATTGGGAAATCTTTAATTGCTTTAGCAATAGCTTCAAGGATGATTGGCGTAAATGTTATTTTTTGACCTTCTTTTTTAAGGAATTGATCTTTGATTTTGTTTCTCCATAAAACGATGTTCGTCATGTCAGCTTCAACGTAAGAAGTTACGTGAGGAGAAGTTCTTACACTGTTCACCATGTGATCAGCAATTAACTTTCTCATTCTGTCCATTTCGATGATTTCATCTCCAGCATTTAAGCTCATTGGAGCTGCTTTCTTTTCAGGAGCTGGTTTGCTAGCAGCAGGTTTAGCTGCCGGACTAGCCGCAACTGGAGCACTAGCAGGAGCATTTCCTCTAGTCTTGATATAAGCCAATAAATCATCTTTCGTTAATCTACCGTCTTTTCCAGTTCCTTTAATACTATCTAATTCGTTTTGAGCAATACCTTCTTCTTTAGCCATGTTTTTAACTAAAGGAGAATAGAAACGATCTCCAGATTCGATTGCCACGTTAGCTTGTGGAGCAGAAGTTTCTGCCACAGCTACAGGAGCAGGAGCCGCCTCAGCTGCCGGAGCAGGAGTGCTAGCTGCTGGTGCATCACCATCAGTTTGAATAATAGCGAATGGAGCTCCAACTTGAACTACATCACCTTCTTCATATAATCTTTTGATTAAAACTCCTTCAACAGTTGAAGGAACCTCAGAATCAACTTTATCTGTTGCAATTTCTAATACTGACTCATCAAGTTCTACTACTTCACCTTCCTCTTTCAACCAGTTAGTCACTGTTGCTTCAGCAACACTTTCTCCCATTTTTGGTAAGATCAATTCGATTTCTGCCATAGTCCTTATTTTATAGATTGATTGGTATTAACGCTTACAAAAATAGCAAAATAAAGGAGTTTAACAGAGTGTTAGGTGCTTGTTTTTGCCCTATTTAATTGTTGTGTGGGTTTTGTGTTTCGGGCGACCGCAAGGGTAGCCCCTACCAAAGCACACCATTGTAGGGACTACCCTTGTGTTCGCCCGACTATTTAAGGCAAGCAATCCAAGGTGAATTATTTTCAAACCAATTCTATAAGTTTTTAGCTTCCTGATCGGCAGTCGAAGGATCTGAATGTTTAGCTCCTTTATTTTTTGTGAATGTTAAGTGGAAGTATACTAAGTAAACAGATGGTTCGACTTTGCTCACCAAGCTGCTCTATTATCGTTGATAAAGGCAAGCCATCTTAACTTCCCAACTTTCGAATTCCCTTCCAAATTAAACGCAGGTCGTTGTTGATCTGGTAATCTTTAGCATATAAAGCATTGATACGATTAACTGTTTCAGGAACTATTTCATCATTTTTAAATGAGATGGAAGGACTAATGATTCCTTCTTTAATTTTCGGGAGCGATTCAGTAATGCTGATTTCTTTATCATAACCAACCCATGTTCTAAAACCGAACAACACTAAGAAGATATTTCTTAGCAAAGCCAAAGGTTTTAAAGTAGCAATGATTAGTACCGGAGATAGAATTAGTGCGATAACGGATATACTTAAGTCTAATAATCTTTTATTCCTTTTGTTCTGGGCATTGTTTATACCATTGATATCTACCGTGTACATTTCACCATTTGTATGGATGGAGTGAGATCCAATGATGAACATACTTTCTGGCGGAGCTATTTTGAAATGAACATTCTTCAGTTCATCATCGGCCATTGTATTGATAATGGTTTCTGAACTGATATCTGCTGCACAAAATATTACTTCGTCAATTTCATAAATACGAACGACATCTTTTAACTGGTCGAAATTACCTAGGTCTGCACTTTCCTTGTTCTCGACACCAGCTGTTCCAATAAACGATGGTTTCAAGTTTAATCCGTTCAGTAAGCCTTGAACTCGTGTTTTTTCTGCTGTGTTTCCAACAATAAGAATTCTCTTTTTGTAACTATCGTCGAGTTTTACTCTTCCCGTTTTTAAATATTGAATCAATAAGAAACGAATCGAAGAGACCGCAATTGCTGATGCAGAACCCAGTAACATCAAAGCTCTTGAGAATCGAAGGTGTTCTGGCACCAAACCGTAAGCGATAAAAAGCATCAAGGAACCAAAAATTCCTCCTTTTATGTTTGCACTTATTTTGGATTCTTTATCGTAACCGCCGTTTAAATAGATTCCGGTGATCCAGAATAATATGTAAACAGGGATTACCACATTTGTGAATAGTTCAGGGTATTCACCTCCATCATAGTAACGATGGTACTTTTCCCAATAATCCGTGAAAAACATCAAGGATAAAAGGATTAACAAGAAGTCAATTATAGCTTGATAAGAACGGTCGATTATTCTCTTAGTAATGGCTAATCCCGCTCTTAAGTATATGGCAGAATTGATTAGCAATGAAAACATTTTTGCGTTCTTATTTGAAAAATGAGTCTCGGCAAAAATGATCATGGCTTTATAAAAAACCTTCACGTAATTTAAGCTTCCTTTCTTGGTGCTTTCTCCTTTGTAGTGGATGATTTTAGTACCAGCGAAGTAGTAGTTTTTATAACCACCTTTGAGAAGTCTATAACTCAAATCAATGTCTTCTCCATACATGAAATACTTTTCATCGAGTAAACCAACTTTATCTAAAGCGGTTTTTCTCATGAGCATAAATGCTCCACTAAGAATTTCGATTTCATGCGTTTCATTCTTATCTAAATGTCCTAAATGATAGGCCCCAAAGCGTTTAGATTTAGGGAATATCGAACTAAGTCCAAATATTTTGTAAAAAGCAACAGCAGGGGTAGGTAGCCCTCTTTTTGATTCTGGAAGAAATTCTCCATTTCCATCTACCATGTTTACTCCGAGTCCACCTGCGTCAGGATGCCCATCCATGAAGTCACAAACTTTGGTGAATGTATCTTCTTCAACAAGGGTATCCGGATTAAGTAAGAGTACATATTCACCAACACTTTTTCTGATGGCAAGATTGTTTCCTTTTGAGAAACCTAAATTCTCTTTGCTTTCAATTAAAGTGAATTCTGGAAACTTCTCTTTTACCATTTCACATGACCCATCTACGGAGTCGTTATCGACAATAAAAACTTCGGCGTCAATATTTTTAACTGCAGCTTGAACTGATTTTAGACATTGTTCTAAAAAGTGCTCAACGTTATAGTTAACAATGACAACAGACAGTTTCATTAAATAGAAAGACTTTGATCGAACAATGTTCGGTTTTGAATACTACGTCCTAACGTAAGTTGATCTGCATATTGTATGTCATCTCCAATCGATACTCCTTTAGCAATGGTAGTCACCTTTACATCAAAAGCTTTAAGCTTTTTATAGATGTAAAAGTTTGTGGTATCACCTTCCATTGTGGCGGGAAGAGCTAATATGATTTCATTTATTTCTCCTTTCGACGCCTTCATAACCAAAGAGTCGATTTGCAAGTCATTCGGACCAACACCATCCATCGGAGAAATAACTCCTCCAAGTACGTGGTATTTTCCGTAAAAACTTTGGGTGTTTTCAATGGCAATTACATCCCTAATATCTTGAACAACACAAACATGTTCACTTTTCCTTTTCGGATTAGAACAGATGTCGCATATATCCGATTCGGTAATGTTGTGACATTCATCGCAGTATTTCACAGAATCTCTCATGTCCATTAAAGCTTCACCAAAAGCATGAACCTCTTCATTATCCAACTTCAACAGATGCAATGCGAATCTTAACGCAGTCTTTCTACCAATTCCTGGAAGACTAGCGAAATGCTCAACAGTGTTGTTTATATGTCGTGATGAAATACCATCGGTCATAAGTCTAAAATTACTGCTTTATGCTGTAGTATTCTGAAGTTCTTGAATCTTTTCTTGAATGACTTTTAAACAGGTATCCACAGTTTCTAGGTGAGTTCTAATAGATAAGCAAGCAAATCGAATGAAGACTTTTCCTTTGATGGTGGTTGAGGATAAAAAGATTCTACCGTCTAGTTTAATTTGTTTGCATAAGGCTAGATTGAATTCGTCTGCATCCGTGTTTTCAGGAAGATACCTAAAAGCACAAACGCTTAATTCTGGTTCAGGTCCTTTTTCAATACCTGCAATATTGTCTAGCTCTGAATAAAAGTATTTACAAAGAGCTAATTTTTCTTCTGCCGCCTTTTCAAAAGGTTCAACTCCATTAATCATGAGTGGCATCCAAGCTCTTAATCCTCTGAAGTGTTTCGTAAGTTCAGGAGAAACATCAGCAGGGGAGATTTCATCGTTTGCATCAAAAGTATCTTGCATGTAACTGGCTTGATAATGATGTGACTTCATCAAAGCTTCTTTGTTTTTAATTAAAACAGCTCCTAATCCATAAGGAATAAATAAACCTTTGTGTGGATCCATAACCAATGAATCTGCTCGATCGATTCCCTTTAGTTTTGTTTTTCCTTCCGCTGTTAAAACAAAAAATCCACCATAAGCTGCATCTACATGAAACCAACAGTCATGTGTTTTACAGATGTCCGCTATTTCGTCTAACGGATCAATTGAACCTAAATCAGTTGTTCCTGCAGAAGCGATAATTAAAAAAGGATTTAGTCCGTTTGCTTGATCTTCCTGAAGGATTATCTTCAATTCGGAACTTATAATCCTTCCTTGATTATCTAAAGGGATGGTCCTTTGTATACATTCATTTAAGCCAGAAATTCGAATGGCTTTATGATTACAATGGTGAAGAAGTTCACTAGTATAGATAACCGATTTTCTGATATTGGTAGAATTTATTTCATAGTGATCTCTTGCTGCAGTTATTCCAATTAGGTTTGCAATACTGCCTCCTGAAGTCAGATTACCAACGGCATTTTTTGGAAACCCAGTTATTTCCATTAACCATCTTAGAAATTGATTTTCAACTCTCACAGCTCCCGGACCAGCAAAAAAGTGTCCGGCATACTCATTTGTAACGTCAGCTAAAACATCTGCCATTGCAGAGTGAAAAATTCCGCCACCAGGTATATAACCTAGGTGTCCGCCACTTGCTGCATTTAAACCACTTTCGTCAACTTCCTCTTTAAACAACTTCAAAGTGCTTTCAATTCCGTAGCCATTTTTTGTGAATGGGAAATCTAAAAGTTTAGCTGATAAATCCTTTTTCTCTACCCAACTAGGTGATTGATAAATATTGTCATAGAATTGCTTTACATAATCCATCACCAATGCGCCATCATGGTTCATTTGACTATGGTTTGGTTCAAGCTTCTGAGCTTTGTCTTGTAGATCAAGAAGGTGATTTCTAGTTATCATTATTGAGCTGTTTATTACATTCAAACGTCACAACTAAAATAAGAGATAAGGAGAATTATATTTGGTTAAAAGAATCAATTGTTATGAACCTTACATCACAAAGTATACTACTGATTGTTCTATACTTCATTGTGTTATACACGATTTCATA